>JASHXG010000109.1 GCA_030043675.1 Vulcanimicrobiota bacterium | reverse complement strand
TTCGCGACGTCGCCTTGGCGCGCGACGCGGCGGTTTACGGCGAGCTGGGCCTTTCCGGCGAAGTGCGTGCGGTCGGCGGTGCGGAGCGTCGCGATGCTGAGGCCCGCAAGCTCGGCTACACCGCCTTGATCTCGCCTGCCAATGCGAGCGATATCGTCCAGGCGATTCAAATGGCTCTCGGTTAAGTGGCTCTCTTTGAGATCGTTCCGAATCTGTCCGAAGGACGCGATGCCGCCACCATCGATGCCGCCGTCGGCGCGGTCGAAGGCACCGGTGCGCGGCTGCTCCACCGCGACAGCGATGCCGTCCACCACCGCAGCGTCTTGACGATCGCCGGCGACGCGGCGCAAGTACTCGAGGCGAGCCTGGCGTTGGCCGCGATCGCGCGCGACCGTATCGACCTGCGTGCACATCAGGGTGTCCACCCGCGGATCGGGGCGCTCGACGTCCTGCCCTTTGTCCCGCTCGCGGACGCGACGCTCCAGGATGCGGCCCAGCTCGCGCATCGCGCGGGAGCGGCCATCTGGGAGCGTTACCGGATCCCCTCCTTTTATTACGGCGCCGCCGCACGCCGCGAGGAGCGCAGCCAGCTCTCGGAGATCCGCGCGCACGCGGCTTGGCCGCCGGACGAAGGCGAGCTGCCGCGCCATCGCACTGCTGGGGCGGTCGCGATCGGCGCCCGCAACATCCTCATCGCCTTTAACGTTGAGCTAGCGACGGATGACCTTGCGGTGGCGCGCGAGATCGCGGGCATGGTTCGCGAGCGCGGCGGCGGCCTGCGCTCGCTGCGCGCGCTGGCCTTCCCCCGCGGCCCGGGTCGCACCCAGGTCTCCCTCAACGTAACCGATTATGCTGCAACCCCGCTCTATCGAATCGTGGAGCTGATTCGTCTGCTCGCCGGCCGGCGCGGCATCGAGCTGCTCGGCAGCGAGCTCGTCGGCTGTCTTCCTTGGGCGGCCGTCGAAGCGGCCGCTGCATACTACCTGGGAGTTTCGAACCTGTGACCCTCCGACTACGCCTTCTCTCGATCGCACTGATGCTCGCGGTCCTTACGCCGTTTGTCGCGCGTGCACAAAACGGACCCGGCGACGCCGGCATCTTCACCACGACGCTGCAGAACGGTCTGAAAGTCGTCGTGGTCGAGGATCCGGCCGCGCCGGTCGTTCAGACGGCGGTCTGGTACGGATTCGGCTCGCTCGACGAGACGCCGGGCAAGACCGGCCTCGCACACGCAACCGAACACATGATGTTCCGTGGCACGCCGGAGATTTCGGCGGGTGGTCTGGACGACATCGTGGCGCGCCTCGGCGCTCAGATGAACGGCGAGACGAACTACGATTACACTCAGTTTTACTTCGAGATGCCGGCCGACAAGCTCGACGTCGCACTCTACGTCGAGGCCGACCGGATGCAGCACGCGGCGATGCGCGCGTCGGACTGGGCGGTCGAGCGCAATGCAGTGCTCAACGAGCTCGACGGTGATGCGAGCTCGCCGTTCTTCAACTTGCTCGCGCGCGTTCGTGCGGCCGCATTTCCCGATCAGTCCGCCGGCCGCACCCCGTTAGGCTATCGCGATGACGTCGCGCGAGCGACCGTGGCCGACATCGCGCGCTACTATCACGAATGGTACGCGCCGAACAACGCCACCCTCGTGGTCGCCGGCGCCGTCGATCACGCAACGGTCTTCGCAAAGGCGAAGCGCTACTTTGGCGCGATCCCATCGAAGAAACTGCCGGCCAAGCCCGATCTCAATCCGCACCCCGCGTCCGGACAGACGGTCGAGGCGCAGTTCCCTTTCCCGTTCGAAATTCTCGACCTGGCATACGCGATTCCGGGTGACACGCAGCCCGGTGAAGCGGCGGTAAGCACGCTCGCAACGCTGCTCGAAAATCAGCGCTCGCCGTTCTATCAGGCGCTCGTCGAGACGAACGTGGCCCTCGGCATCGAAGCCAACTCGGATACGCAACTGCGTGGCGGACTGCTCAACGTCTTCATCATCCTCAATCCCGGGCACACCGGCAGCGAAGCGCAAGCGATCTTCCAATCGACGCTCGACTCGGTGCTCAAGAACGGGTTTTCTCCCAGTCTCGTCACGGCGGCCAAGCGCATGACGATCGCCGAGCGACTCTACGACGCCGACTCGATCGACGGCATCGGCGACCTGGCGGGTTACACGTACGGAATCGTGGGCGAGAAAATCCAAGACGAAGACAGTCGCCTCGCCGCCTTGACCGGCGACGATCTGCTCGACGTGATGCGGACGTACATGCGCCAGCCGAACGTCGTCGGACATCTGACGCCTAACGAGAGCCCGCCCAAGGGCAACTCGCAGAAGAGCACGACCGAAGCGAGCGACGATTTCTCGAAGCGGATTCCCAACGGTCCGATCGTCGAGCCGAGCTGGATCGCGCAAGCCGTGCGTAAGCCGACGACCGTACGCAGCGCGCTCGCCCCGGTGGCATTCCGGCTCTCCAACGGCATCCACGTCATCGTCCAACAGAAGACCGATCGGCCGACCTTCGTGTTGCAAGGGAAGATCGCGTCTTCGCCCGCCTTCGAGCCGGTAGGCAAGGAGGGATTGATCCAACTCGCCTCGTCGGCCGCCGATTACGGCAGCGCGAAGTATCCGTTCGCGGAGCGCCGGGAGGCAACCGACGCAATGGGCGCATTCGTGCAGACCGGCCAAGAGTTTTCGGCGCAGGGCGAGGTTCGCGACTTCGGGAGCATCGCGGAAATTCTCGCCGACGGCGAAGCGCATCCGACGTTCGCGGATCCGTGGCTCCAGCTCGAGCGCTCGCAAACCGCCAATAGCCTCGCGTCGGAGGCGAATATCTCCGGCGTGATGATCGACCGCGCATACAATCAGTTGCTGCTGGCCAGCGACGATCCGACGCTGCACGTGCCGACCGCGCAGAGCGTGCAGGCGATCACGCGCGACGATCTGCTGGCGTATACCGCGCGTTACTGGCGACCGGACCTGACCACGATTGCCGTGGTGGGAGATCTCTCTCCCGAGGACGTTCGCACCGCCCTCGAAGCGGCCTTCGGATCGTGGCAGGCGAGTGGCCCGAAACCCGATGCGCACCTGATGCCGATGCCGCCGGCGACGCAGGGGAGCGACTATATCGGCACGGCGGCAAATCAGGTCTATATCCGTCTCGGCCAGCCGGCGCTCTCGCGCTCGAATCCGGATTATGACACCTTCCTGGTGCTCAATCAGATTCTCGGCGGCAGCGGCGCGTTCGAGTCGCGCCTCTGGCAAGAGCTGCGGCAGAAGCGCGGCCTCGTCTACAACGTGACCAGCTCGCTCGACGCCGACGCGGATCGCGGCGACTTTCGCGTCGAGCTGAACGCCTCACCCCAGCGGGTCGTCGAGGCCGTCCAGTTCGTCCGTCAAGAGCTGCAGCAACTTCAGCAACAACCGGTCTCGTCAACCGAGCTTCAAGAAGCCAAGGTCCGCTTGGCGAGCGACGCGCTCCTCGAGGAAGCCTCGTCGGACGGACAGGCAAAACAGCTCCTCGACATTGCGGTCAACGGTCTGCCGCTCGACTATTACGGCACGCTCAACGAACGCTTCGCCCGCATTACCGCCGCCGACGTCCAGCGCGTGGCGCGCGCGTACCTGCGGCCGAGCCGCCTCGTCGAAGTCTATGCCGGACCGGCCGGGCCGTGGTCGCAACACACTCTATGATCGTCACGATCGATCCGACTACGGAGGCGGTGCTCGAGCGCATCCCCACGATGGATCGCACCGCGATCGACGCCAAGCTCGAGGCGGCGGCGCGCCGCGCCGTCGCCTGGGGCGCAGCTCCGATCGAAGACCGCGCGCCGGTCCTGCAGTCGATTGCGCAGCGGTTGCGCGCCGAGCGTGACGAGCTCGCCGCGACCGCGGTGCGCGAGATGGGCAAGCCGATCGCACAGGCGCGCGCCGAGGTCGAGAAGTGCGCATGGGCGCTCGAGTATTTCGCGGAGCACGCGCGCGCCATGCTGGCGCCGCAAGAGGCGCCGTCAAACGCTGCGCGCAGCTACGTCGCCTTTCGGCCGCTCGGCGTGGTGCTGGCGATCATGCCGTGGAACTTCCCCTTTTGGCAGGTCTTCCGCGCCGCCGCGCCCGCCATGATGGCCGGAAATGCGGTCCTTCTCAAGCATGCCGCGAACACCACCCGTTGCGCGCTCGAGATCGAGCGCACCTTTCGCGACGCCGGCGCTCCGGAAGGCCTGTTCGGCGTGCTCCTCGCGCGCGGCGAGGAGATCGACGAACTGATCGCCGACCCGCGCATCGCCGCGGTGACGCTCACCGGCAGCGAACGCGCCGGCGCCGCCGTCGCGGCCGCGGCTGGTGACGTGCTCAAGAAGTGCGTCCTCGAGCTTGGCGGTTCGGATCCATTCATCGTCTTGCGCGACGCTGATCTCGGGACCGCTGCCAAGACCGCGGTAACGGCGCGCTTTCAAAACAACGGCGAAAGCTGCATCGCGGCCAAACGCTTCATCGTCGAGGACGCGGTCCACGACGAGTTCGTGGCCCGCTTCGTCGAGCTCTCCGCGACTCAGGTCGTCGGCAATCCGATGGACGAGCAGGTCGCGCTCGGTCCCTGCGCGCGCGCCGATCTGCGCCAAACGGTGCACGAGCAAGTGCTGGCAACGATCGAGAGCGGAGCCCGGCTGGCGCTGGGCGGCAGATACCTCGAGCGCACCGGCTACTTCTACGAGCCGACCGTCGTCACGAACGTGGTTCCGGGAATGCGCATGTTCGATGAAGAGGTCTTCGGGCCGGCCGCCGCCGTGGTGCGCGCGAGCGATCGCGAACAGGCCCTCACCTTAGCCAACGCATCGTCTTTTGGTCTGGGTTCGAGCCTATGGACGCGCGACGTCGACGCGGCGCAAGCCTTTGCTGCGCACGTGGAAGCCGGCGCGGTCTTCATCAACGGCATCGTCGCCAGCGATCCGCGCCTGCCCTTCGGCGGCGTGAAACGCAGCGGCTACGGGCGCGAGCTCTCCGCCTTCGGCATCCACGAATTCACCAACATCCAAACCGTCTGGATCGGGTAGCTCAAGCGGAAGGAAGCCAATACGCAAGCGAGGCGTGCGACTTTTTCGCAAAAGCCATGGATAGCGTATTCATTTGGTGTTGCGAAAAAGCGCACGAGTAGGAGCGAGCAGGAGGCGAGCGACGAACGTCCGAGCGGCAGTATTGGCTTCCTTCCGCTTGGGCCAGCTGATCGGGGGCAGCTAAGCCACAGCTTTTGAAGCGCAGTAGGCGGCGATGCGCTCGATGCCTTCGCGGACGCGTTCCGCTCCGGCGACCCAGCTCAAGCGCAGCCAGCCCTCCATCGACGCGCCGAACGCGACGCCCGGAACCGCGACGACGTCGTAGCGCTCGATCAACTCATGGGCTGCGGCGAGTGACGGCGTGCCGTCGGGCAGGCGCACGGCGGCGTAGAAGGTCCCCTCCGGTGCGATGAATCGCAGGCCGCTCGCGTGCAGCGCCGCGAGCAGCTCGAGCCGGTGCCGGCGGTACCACGACGCGTGCTCGTGCACGCTGCCTCGAGACGAGAAGACATGTAATGCAACCTGCTGTGCGAAGGTGTCGGCGCACGAGGTTATCCAGGCGTGCACTTTGATTGCTTGCGCGGCGAAGTCCGCCGGAGCCAGCAGCCATCCGAGACGTAAACCGGTTAGCGCGTTACTCTTGCTTATCGAGTTCGTAACGATCGTCCGCGGATAGCGCTGCGCCAGGGCGGCCGCATAGTCGACGAAGCTCTGCTCGCGGTAGATCTCGTCGTGTATCAACCAAACCGGCTCGCCGGCGCGGTGTTCGAGGGCACGCGCGAGCTCATCGGCAGCGCTCTGCGAGATGACGCGCGTCGTCGGATTACACGGCGAGCAGATCACGATTGCGCGCGTGCGCGCGCTGACCGCCGCGGCGATTCGCTCGGCGTCGAAAGCGAACTCGTCCTGCGCGCGCATCGCGACGCCGCGCACGGCGACGCCTTGCAACGCCGCCATTTTCGAATACGACGGGAACGTTGGTTCGACGACCAGCAGTTCGTCGCGCGCCGGGTCGAGCACCGTCTTGAGCGCGACGTACATCGCCTCTTGCGAACCGATGGTCACGCAGACGTTTTCGGCGCGGTCCATCTGCGGATAGCGGTAGTGCCGCGCGATCGCTTCCCGCAGCTCGGGATCGCCGGCGTTCGGCGTGTATTTTACGCCGTGCTCGGCAACGTAACGCATCGCGTGCTCGAAATGCTCGCGGCTGGGTAAGAGCGAGGGTTCTCCAAGCCCTAAGTCGATCGAGCTCGGGCGCCTGCGCGATGCCATCTCGCGGATCAGCGAAACGGGAATCTCGAAGACGCGCGGATTCACACCACGACCTCGTACTCGCGCAGGACCGCGTTGAGCGAGGTCTTCCGGTCGGTCGATTCGCTGCGCTCGCCGACGATCAACGCGCACGGCGTGCCGTACTCACCGGCGGGAAAATGCTTGGGAAGGGTGCCGGGAATGACGACCGCGCGGGATGGAACGAGGCCTTTGCTCACGACCGGTTCGCTTCCACGCACGTCGACGATCGGCGTGCTGGCCGTCAACGTGACGCCGGCGCCGAGCACCGCTTCGCGCTCGACGCGCACGCCTTCCACCACGATGCAGCGCGAACCGACGAAGGCACCGTCTTCGACGATCACCGGCGCCGCCTGCGGCGGCTCGAGCACGCCGCCGATCCCGACCCCGCCCGAGAGATGGACGCTCTTCCCGATCTGCGCGCACGAGCCGACCGTTGCCCACGTGTCGATCATCGTCTCCTCGCCGACGTAGGCGCCGACGTTGACGAAGGCGGGCATGAGAATCACGCCGCGTCCAAGGAAGCTGCCGTAGCGCGCGACCCCCGGCGGCACGCAGCGCACGCCAAGCTTCTTATAGTTGCGCTTGACCGGAAGTTTGTCGTAATAGACGAGCGGATCGCGCTCCCGGTCGCCGATCCAATCGACGTCGCGGCGGCGAAAATAGAGCAGGATCGCCTCTTTCACCCAAGCGTTGGTGATCCATTCGCCGTCGCGCGGCTCGGCAACGCGCAACTCGCCCTCGTCGAGCAGCGCGACGACGCGGTCGACGGCACGCCCTTCGCGCCCGCGCACGTCTCCGTCACCGCTCGCTAACGCTTCGATCGCAGCGCGAAGCTCGTCGCCGTTCATGGCGCCAGCAGGAATGCCGCGATGGCGGGAACGACGCTCGTGTTGAGCGGGAGTGACGGATCCTGATAGGTGGCAAGGTTCTGTTGCCGGTCGGCAGGCGCATCGCGGAGG
>JASHXG010000108.1 GCA_030043675.1 Vulcanimicrobiota bacterium | reverse complement strand
CCGGCAGAGCCATGGGAGCGCGGTCCAGCGCCTCTTCGGCCATCGCGAACCAGCGGTCGTGGTCCCGCGTGTAGAGCTGCTCGATCGCGGCGATGTTGAAGATAGCCAGATTGTCGATCAGCGAAGCGTCGTCGAGAGAAGCGGCTGCCACGGAGTCGTCGGTCGTAATTGCCGTCATTCGAGCGAACGTCTGCTGATTGTACGCCGCGTTCGCGGATGCGGAATCTCCTGCGCGCAGATACCAGCGACCGGCTTGCAGTGGTTGTTGCGCGCGTTCGAAGGACTCCGCGAGCGAACCGGCCGCGGCCCGCGCGGCCCGCTGAAACCGGCGCTCGATCGCCGCCTTCAGTAAGGGATGAAGAAGGTACGTGCCCTCGCGCTGCTGGCGAACGAGAAAGCTGCCTTCCACCTCGTCGAGCGCCGCCTCGCACCGATCGCCCAAAAGGCGGTCGGCGTCAGCCGAGGTCAACGGTTCGTAGGCGGCGAGGAGCAGAAGCGAACGGGCATCCTCGGAAAGCGACGATAAGGCGCCGACGACATACTGCTCGAGCGGACGATCGGCCAGCGCGCTAAGCTCGTGAATTGCGGTCGGGAGATCCCTCTCCGCGGCGCGATTGCGCGTTACGAGCAGGGCTACGGGCCAGCCGAGCGTCATCGCCGAGAGCTGGTCCAACTGCACGGCCGATGCGCCCAGGGGCGAGAAGAGCTGCGCGATCATCGCGTCGTTGAAGCGAAGCTCGTCGGCTCGAACGAGTCGCGTTTCGTGCGGCAGCGCCAGCGCTAACGGGACCTGCACCGGCCGGCGCGAGCAAATGATGGTGATTGGCGTGAAAGTGCCGGCGGAGCGCCGGCGCAACTCGTCCGCGAGGGAAGGGTTGCGGTCGGCGTCGTCCAGGATGATTGCGTCCGGGCGCCCCGAGGCAAGCGCCGCCGCGGCGGCCGTCTTTCCATATCCGGCCGGTGCTACCAGCACAAGCAGCTTAAGCCGCGCGTTACGCAGCGGCTCCAGGCACTCGTGCCCCACGAGTCCATCGGTGGGCATCGAGCCTATCATGTGCTTCCTCGCCTGGCGTTTTTCCTGGCCCCGTTAATTGCCGGTTAACTGCGGCATGCAAGGATGCGTCATGCTCCTTTGCCGGCGGCTCCTGCCATGGCTGGGCTTGATTGCCCTTCTGGGCGGAGCTGCCTTCGCGCCCGCGGCCGGCTCGCTGCCTCGAGTCCCGGCGCACGCCTGCGCCTCGCCCCTCATCGGGCAAACGATCGCGCCGCCGCCCGACGTCCAGATGTGGACCGCGCCGCTCGACGCGCAAGGCGAGCACGAGCTGATCCTTGCCGTGCACAAAGACGGCGACCGCTATTGCTACCGCTATACCTGGAATGGCGCCGTGCAGACGGTCGCGCCGACGATTCGTGTCAAGCCCGGAGAACGGTTTGCAATTCGCATCGTCAACGATATCGCGGAGCAATCGAAGGGTGAAGTGGTGCCGTCGACGGCCTTGCCGCCGTGCAAGCCGATGATGATGCCGGATGCGCCCGTCCACCATTGGGTGGGCTATCTCAACCACACCGTCGACGATCGCCGCATGCCGATCGCTGGGCTCGACGTCAATCTACACCTGCACGGCTTCGAAGGGCCGGCGACGATGGAGGACGTCTTTCTGTCGTCGCTGAGCACGCCGATGCATGCCTGCGAATACGACATCACGATTCCGGCAAGCCAACCCCCCGGAACGTACGTCTATCATCCGCACGCCCACGGAGCTTCGGATATCGAGGTAGCCGGAGGATTGGATGGCGCGTGGATCGTCCAGCCTAAAACGCCCGAGCTGCCGCTTTCGGCCCAGCACGTGTTGATCGTACGCTATCGGATTCCATTCGAGCTCGACAACAAGTTCCAACCGGACGATGGGGGCGCGATCGTTCGGCTGGCCGAGCAACACGAAGCAGCTCGCGATCCGGCCTCGCCGGTTCCGTACGATCCCTTCCACCCGCCGCCGTGGCCGGTGAGCTATCCTATGCGCGGAGGAGGCGTCTCGCTTGATCCGACCGGCTGCGCGGGGTTGGGCTCCGAAGTTGCGGTCCAGGTCGACGGGACCGATGTTCCGGCACTGCTGAGCGTTCCTGCGGGCCAGACGCAGTGGCTGCGCATCGTGAACGGCACCTCCGATACCGCCGAGCTCTTCGCGCTGCGCGACGGTAACGGGCATCCGCAGCCCTTGCAGGTCGCGAGCCTCGACGGCGTCCCGATCTCGGGCGATATGGAGCACCCGCTTGCGCGCTATCTTAGCTTCAACACGCTCATGCTCACGCCGATGGGGCGCGCCGGCATCCTACTCGCCCTGCCGGCCGGCGCGACGTACACGCTCTCGATCGAGCATTATTGCAGCGGCGCTGATGGGTTCTTCGAGATGCACCACGATCTTGTTCGCATTCAGGCAACGCCCGGATCTGATGGCGGCACCACCTTTTCCTCGCGCCCCGAGGCCGCATCGCAGACCCCGGCAGCGAAGCTGATCGCCTTTGCGCGCGCTCACCCGGAGCTGATCCGGCGGCGCGCGATCGCGTTCACTGAATACGCCTTCCCGAAATCCGGAAAGACGAAAGGCCATGAGGCGTTCTATATCACGGACATCACCAATCGGAACTTTCACGAGCATCCGTTTTGGCCATCTTATCGTAATGGTGCGACCGTACCGTTGCATGCCGACATCGTCGTGAGGCAGGGCAGCATCGAGGAGTGGTCGCTGATCAACACGACGATGGAGTCACACGGATTCCACATCCACCAAATGGCGTTCGTCCAAGAACGCAGCCCGATGGGGGTGCCGGTGACGCTCGACACCGCCTTCGTCCCGATCGGCAAACTGCTTCCGAATCCCACCGATCCGGAGTACCCGCTCGTCAAGCCCTCCATCACGAAGGTGCTGTTGGACTTTCGGCACGTTCCGAAAGGCACGTTCGTCTTCCACTGCCACATGCTCTTTCACGAGGATCACGGCATGATGGGCGTGATCCGCGTGGTGTAATCCATTTCTTGAAAGGACAATCGATCATGAAAACGTTACGTTTTATTGCCACATTCTCGATTGGTTTGCTGTGTCTCTCAAGCGCAGGGATCGCCGGCGCTCGAGCGACGGCCGCGAGCCCGGCCATCCTCGGCGTTCTCTCCGGCACCTGGAACTGCACGTCGCAAGGTCCGAGCGGCAAGGGGACCGGTACGGTCACGTTTACTCGCGTGCTCCCAAACTTGGTGCAGTACAGCGATGTCGTAACGGGCGGAAAGAATGCCGGACACAAGGGCACGGGCCTGTGGTATTACGACGCCAAGAAGGGCGAGTACGTGGCGATGGGCGCGGGATCGGGCGGCTGGGGCGTCTCTCGAGGTTCGACGAGTGCCGACGCGATGACGGCCACCTTGACGGATACGTACCCCAGCGATCCGACCAACGGAACGACCACGTTCCACTTTAGTTCCAGCACTATTGCGTTCTCCAGCGATTGGAAGAAGGACGGTAAGCCGCAGCATTCGCAGGAGACGTGCACAAGATCGTAACCCCGATGTGAAGGCGGCCGCCTTCCTTGGCGGAACGTAGTCGCGCGTAACCGAACCGAATACAGGCGAGGGCCAACAAGCATGCCGATGATGGCGCGCGACGCGCTGCTCCACTACGCCCACTTTCTGTGCATCTTCTTGCTCGCCAGCCTTCTGGCCGGCGAGGTAATTCTGCTGAAGAGATCGCTCTCGCGCGACCGGATCGCCCAGCTTCAGTCCGTCGACCGCTGGTATGGCATCTCCGCCGCGCTGGTGATCGTAACCGGCCTGTTGTTGGTGTTCTTCGGCCTCAAAGGCTCCGCGTATTACGCCCACAACGGCATCTTCTGGGTGAAAATGGCGCTGTTTGTCGGCATCGCGCTGGTCTCGATCGTGCCGACGGTCGCGTATCTCCGGTGGAATCAGCGCGGCGCTGCAGACGGCTCGATCGTACTGGAAGCCGGCGAGTATCGCCGGCTCCGCGGCTTGCTGTGGATTCAAGTCGGCCTCTTGGTCTTCATTCCGCTCTGCGCCGCGTTGATGGCGAACGGCATCTCGACATAACCGAGCGCAATGTGGGTATCACCAGCAAATGAAAGTGCTGCTCGGACTTCCGCTGTTTATCGCGTCCTTGACCGTCGCGCTTCCGGCGCTCGGCCAGAGTTATGGCGCATGGCAGTCCTTCGGGGGTACAATCACGGCTGTCGGCGACGGGAAGACCTTTGTCGGGGATTGCACCGGCAAAGACGTGCGACTGAACGGGAACAATCAAACCGTTACGCTGCGAGGCAACTGCAACAGCGTCGTCTCCTTTGGAAACAACAAACACATTACGCTCGAAACGGCGAAATCGCTGACCTTAACCGGTAACGATAACGTCGTCCACTGGTCGAAACGCCCGGGTTCGGTAAACTCGACCGGCAACGACAACTCCATGACCGGTCCGTAACTGCGCGTCAGCCTAGTGAAGGAAGCAATGGCGCTGAAGAGGCCGCATTTCCTTCGTTCGCTGCTCACGTTGCTGGGCGTGCCGCTGCTGCCGCGCAAGGCCGGGGCCGCCGATGCGCCCGCCGATCTGATCGTCACCGGCGCGACCATTCATACCGTCGACGAGGCATCTGGTTCGGTGGACGCGTTTGCGGTGCGCGATGGAAAGTTCGTCTTCGTCGGCGATGCCGCCGGAGCGATGCGATTGCGCGGCGATGCCACGCAGGTCATCGATTTGTCCGGCAAAACGGTGCTGCCCGGACTCATCGATGCGCATCTGCACCTTACCGACGTCGGGCTCGCGCTCCACGAGGTCGAACTCGAGGGCGCATCGTCATTGGACGAGGTGATTCGCCGAACCGTCGCTTTCGCCAAGACGTCTTCGGATCCGTGGATTTTGGGCGAAGGGTGGGACCAGAATCTCTGGCCGCAACCCATATTCCCGACGCACCAGGCGCTCAGCGCCGCGATCCCCGATCGCCCCGTCGCGCTCGATCGCGTCGACGGTCACGCCTTGTTCGTCAACGCAAAAGCCATGCAGATGGCCGGGATCACGAAAGCGACGGCCGATCCGGCCGGCGGACGCATCGAGCGCAGCGCCGATGGCGAACCGACGGGCGTCTTCATCGACAATGCGATGACGCTGGTCTACCGAGTCATCCCGCCCCCGACGCACCAGCAGTTGCGCCGGGCTGCGCTGGCGGCGGCAGCCGAATGTCACCGCTGGGGCGTTACGGCAATCGGTGAGGCGCGTACGTCGGCGGCCGACTTGGCCGTCTATCGCGAGTTGGCGGCTTCGGGTGAACTGACGCTGCGCAACTACACGCGCCTCGAGGACGACGAACGTTTGCTGGCAGATCGGCTGACGGCCGGCCCAGTCTCAGCCCAATACGACGGACGCTTGTGGATCCGCGGCGTCAAGCTTTTCGCCGACGGCGCGCTGGGATCGCGGGGCGCGGCGCTGCTCGAGCCGTACACCGACGACCCCGGCAATAGCGGACTCCTGCGAACTACGCAGAGGCACATCGAGCAGACCGCCGAACGCGCGCTGCGTGCGGGCTTCCAGATGAGCGTCCACGCGATCGGCGACCGCGCCAACCGCTTGGTGCTCGACGCCTACGAAGAGGCCCTGCGCCGTGTCCCCGTCGACGATCATCGCTTTCGCATCGAGCACGTCCAGGTAATCTCCTCGCAGGACCTGCCGCGAATCAGCGAGCTGCGCCTGGTCGCCTCGATGCAAACCACCCACCAGATCAGCGACATGGGCTGGGCGCAAGACCGCTTGGGGCCGCAGCGCATCCAGGGCGCCTACGCCTGGCGCTCGATTTTGGAGCGAGGAACGATGATCGCAAACGGCACCGATGCACCCGTCGAGCCCGTGAACTCGCTGCGCACGTTTCACGCCGCGATCTCGCGCCAAAACGAACGAAATCAGCCGCCGGGAGGCTGGTATCCGGATCAGCGCATGACGCGCGAGGAAGCGCTGCGATCGATGACCATTTGGGCCGCGCGCGCCAACTTCCAAGAAGAGTTTATCGGCTCGATCTCGACGGGAAAGTACGCCGACTTCGTCGTCATGGACCGAGATTGGATGACCGCTGCTCCAGAAGAAATCATGGGCACGGCGATCCTCGCCACGTACTTTGGCGGAAATCGCGTCTATGCGGCTTGACGCGTCGATGCGGGGAGTCGCACTGGTCGTCGCCGCCGCGGCTTTGTGCGCCGGATGCGCGCAGTTCTCGAGCGGACTGCCCGGTCCAACGCGCGGGGCTTTTGAAAGCCGACGCTCGGCGCTGCCGGCGGCCGGCGACGGCAGGCTCGTCAAACGCGCCATCGAGAAGGCGTTGGCTGCGATGCCGGCCCCGACGCCGCCCGGGCTCGCGATCGTCGTGTATTTCAAGGGCAAGACCTATTACTACTATCAAGGCGTTCGCGCGCTCGGCGGCAAGCCGATCGACTCGGGGAGCATCTTCGAGCTCGGTTCGCTAACGAAGACGTTCACCGCGATCATGCTCGGCAGCGACGTGAATCAACGAGCCGGCGGCGTCAAGCTCTCCGACCATCCGGTACCGTGGATCGTCTTTGCCGGCAATCCGAATCAAGTTGCGCCACACCCGGTACAAACGACCTGTGCGACTCCGACGGCCACGCCCGTCCCGCGCGGCGACTACGGCACGGTCAAAGAGATGACGCTCGAGGAGCTTGCGACCCATACGTCGGGGCTGCCGTACACGCCGCCTCCGCCGAACGGATTCATCGTGCAGCGCCAATGCTATTCGCCGCAGCAGCTCGTCAACTACATCGAAACGGGGCGATTCCCAAAGCCGCCGGCGCCCTGGGTTTATTCAAACATCGCGTTTGGATACTTGGGTTACGTGTTGCAAGGCGTGAACCGCAAAGCGACCGGAAGGACCACGCCGTGGTACGTTTTGGCGCGCGACCGGATCATCGACCCGCTGAAGATGACGCACACCTACGGATTGGACATCCCGCACGACATGCTGGCCGAATACGTTCAGCCGTACCGGTTCGTAGCCGGAGCGCCGGTGAAGGCGCTGCACTGGACGTGGGATCCATATCCGGCTGCGGGACTTTTGCGATCGACCGCGACGGACATGACGAGGTTTCTCGAA
The DNA here is from genome assembly GCA_030043675.1 of Vulcanimicrobiota bacterium. GTDB lineage: Bacteria > Vulcanimicrobiota > Vulcanimicrobiia > Vulcanimicrobiales > Vulcanimicrobiaceae > Cybelea. The sequence continues at coordinate 4,385 of JASHXG010000108.1, read as the reverse complement.
CTGGCCTTACGCCTCAGGGGCCCGGCCGCTCTGATCGCCGGGGCAGAGACCGCCGAAAAAGCGTACACCAAGAACAACTTCGGCGACGGTCAAGGATTGGCGTGGGAGTACGTGCCGCTTTACGTACAAGATCCCTCCAAACCGCCGCCCCCGCAAGTAATCTGGAAGGACGGCGCAACGGCGGGCTGCAGCACCTGGATCGGTCTGCTGTTTAAGCCCGCCAAACAGGTCGCCGGCATCGTCGTGCTGACCAACGGTGCGAACATGCCGGTCGGTCCGCTCGCGCGCGCAGTGTTGACCCCGCTCTATCTGAACGAGGTCCGCTCGCAGCGGGATTAAATGCGTTCCGGTATCGTGGTGCGTTCGTTTTGGACGTTGCCGGTGTTCAACGTCGTTTTCGGTTCGAGCAGAAGGACTTTCGTGTCCGGTGCGGCCACGGGCTTGTGCTCCACCCCGTGCGGAACGATCAGGAACTCGCCCGGCCCGAAGCGTTCGATGCGTTCCGCCCCGTCGTCGCGGTAGAACATGTCGAGCGCGCCGTCGATGACGAGGAAGAGCTCGTCCTCCCGGTCGTGATGGTGCCAGACGAACTCACCTTCGGTCTTCACGAGTTTGACGTGGAAATCGTTGAGCTCGCCCACGATCTTCGGCTTCCACGTCTCATCGAAGAGCCCAAATTTTTCCAAGAGCGTAACCTTCTCTAACTTCATGGATACTACAAAACCTCCGGGGCCCGACCGGGTTTCTCATGTGCGTCACGCGAAAGCCCGGCGAGCGAAAAGGATGGAACGCGTAACTGAAGCCGGCGCCGTCTTCGAGACCGATCACTGCGGATGCAGCGCAATGCGACACCATCGGCATGGAGCACCGTTTGTAACGATCGTCCTGCGCGGGTCTTACATCGAAGTTCAAGATACGGTCCCCGAGGTTTGCCGAGGCGGCACGATCGTGGTCCACGAGGCGGGCGAAGAGCATGCCGACCGCTTCGCGAGCGACACGCGCTGCCTCAACGTCGAGCTGCCGAGCGTAACCGGCGCCGCGTATCCCCTCGGGACGCTCGGCCTCGATCATCAGGCGCTCTGCGATGCCGTGCAGTGGGTCATTCGATCCTTTTACGATCGCACGCAGGAGCTCTCAGACGCCGTATGCAGCTTGCACTCGACACTGATCCAGCGCGCTTGCGAACCCGCGTCCGAGCGTCCGCATTGGCTGATGCGCGCGATCGACGAGTTCCCATGGGCGCACGCGGTCCCGTTTCGTGAAGCGGCCGCGATCGCGGGGGTGCACGAGACGCACTTCAGCCGGGCCTTCCGCCGCCACGTCGGCATGACGGCAAACGAATACCGGTCGCGCGTCCGCGTTCGCCTAGCCTCCAAACTGCTCTTGACGACTACCTCGTCGCTCGCGCGCATCGCTTTCAGCGCCGGATTTAGCGACCAGAGCCACTTCACGCGCGTCTTCAGCCGGCGCCTCGGCCTCTCGCCGGCCGGCTACCGCCGGACCTTCGCGCGCTAAGAATCTTCAAGACCCGGCGCCGCGCCGGTAGTACGGTGGAAGCATGATCGTCGCGGCAGCCTCATTTACGTTCGCTTGCGGCGCCGCCGCGGTGCTCGGGCAGGTTGCCGCGGCAACCGGCGGCGCGTCGTGGAAAGGCGTGAGCGAGGTCGTCGCCTCGGGCCGCCTAACCAGCTCCGGATTGCTCGGCACCGCGCAGACGTACGACGATCTGCGCGACGGACGCTATGCGCTGCGCTTCCGGCTGCCGGTCAAGGGAACGAGCGCCCAGGTCTACGACGGGCACACCGTTTGGGCGCGCGATATCTCGGGCGGCGTTCATCCTTACGACTCGTGGTATCCGCGGGCGCGGGCCGTCACCGAGGCCTATCTCACGCGGCGCGCCTATCTCGATCCGCATGAGATTACCGGCGCCGCCTGCGTCGGTGTTGCGAACGGCGCAAGCGCCCCGGTCGCGCAGGTACGACTTGTGCCGCACGGCGGTATCCCTGCGACGCTCTCGATCGATACGCGAACGCATCTGATCGACTCCGTAGCGATCAGGACGCCGATCACCACCGATCTGACGACCTTTGCCGATTATCGCCAGGTCGGGGCGCTCGTGCTCCCGTTCTCGATCTCGTTCTCGAGCACGTACGAGCCGGCCAACGCCGATCGCATCGAGGTCACGCGCTACACGATCGCGCCGCGCGTGGGTGCGGCCGACTTCGCGCGGCCGGCCGCTCGCGTAAGCGCGCGCATGCTCGGGGAGACCGGCTCGACAACCGTGCCGATCCTGCTGGAAGGACGTCAGCTCCTCGTGTGGGCCTCGATCGACGGCCGCCCGGCGATGCCGTTCATCCTCGACACGGGCGGTCACGCGATCCTCGACACCGTGGCCGCGAAGGCGCTTGGGCTGCGCGCGGTGGGAGCCGGCGTGAGCGGCGGAGCGGGCGCCGGAACGATCGCGCTGCAGTACGCGCGCATCAAAAGCGTTCGTATCGGCGATGCCGAGCTGCTCGATCAGCCCTTTCTCGTAATTCCGTATCCGTACGACTTCTACGAGCGCGGTCGCAAGGCGCCGCTGGCGGGAATCCTCGGACTCGAATGGTTCGAGCGTTATGCGGTGCGCGTCGATTACGCGCGGCGGAGTCTCACGCTGACGTCGCTTCCCGCCTTCAGGTACGAGGGACACGGAACGTCCGTGCCGATGCGGTTCCAAGAAGACATGCCGCTGGCGCGCGCGTCCGCCGAGGGTCACGACGGATCCTTTGGGGTGGACACCGGCAATGCCGGAGTCGTCGTACTCTACGGCGACTTCTTGGGCCGGTCGGGGCTGCTCGCAAAGCACGCTCGCGGCTACACTCAGCTCGGCAAAGGCACCGGCGGTGCGAACAGCGGGCGAATCGAGACGTTGTCGCGCTTTGCGATCGGCGGCCACACACTCCCGGACCTTGGCGCCTACTTCACGCAGATGAAGAGCGGCTCGTTCTCATCCTGGACGGAGGCGGGCGATTTGGGCCTGACCGTGCTCTCGCGCTTCACCCCGACCTTCGATTACGCCGACCAAACGCTCTACCTCGATCCGGCCGCGCATCCGCTGGTGATCCCGCCAAACCGATCGGGGCTCACCTTCGAGAAGAACCGGCCCAGTGCGATCGACGTGCTTGCCGTGCGGCCGAACTCGGCGGCGTCCGAGCTTGGCATCATCGCCGGCGACCAAATCGTGGCGGTGAACGGAAGGGAGGCGCGAGATCTCTCGAGGGCCGACTTTCTCGACGCCGTCACTGCGCCTGCGGGGACGGCCCTGCAGCTGACGATCGCGCACGGCGCGGCGACGCGAACCGTCCAGCTCGTCTTGCGCTAGCTCGCGCGGGCAGCCGCTATCCTGCTTTCCGGCCCGGTGCGCAAGCGTCCGCGCTTGCCCGACCGCCCTTGCACACGTACACTACGACTACAGAGAGGCAACGACGAGGACGACCGATGAGTGGGGAAACGTCTCCCTTCAAGGTGGAGCGACTCGGAATCCTGATGCGCCCCGATCCCTCGCGCGAAGACGAGGTCGAGGGGGTGCTGAATCCCGGCGCGGCGCGTGGTCCCGACGGTGAGCTCTACCTGTTTCCGCGCCTGGTCGGAAAGAACAACTTCTCGCGGGTCGGCATCGCGCGCGTTCTCTTCGATGATAATGGGAATCCGCGCGGCGTCGAGCGCCTCGGTTATGCTCTGGAGCCGGAGGAGCCCTACGAGCTGCGGCCGGTCGAGGGCAGCGGCGGCTGCGAAGACCCGCGGGTAACCTTCCTCGAGCCGCTCGGGCTCTACGTCATGACCTACGTTGCTTGGGGTCCCAGAGGTCCGCGCATCGCGCTGGCCATCTCCGAGGATTTGTTGCAATGGGAGCGGCTGGGGCTGGTCAGCTTTCAACCCGACGTGGAAGCGAAATACGGCGTCATCTTCAATAATTACCATAACAAGGATGCGGCGTTCTTTCCGCATTCGATCCCGTTGGCGGACGGGACGATCGTGCTCGGAATGCTGCACCGTCCGTTTTACGACGAATCGCACGCGCCAAAAGGCATCCACGACACGCTGCCGAGCATCTGGGTTTCGGGGTGCGAGCTGGAGTGGGCGTTGCGCGACGTGCGCAACCTCTGCGTCATGCGCAAGCACGCGCTCTTGATCGATCCGGAGCAGTCTTGGGAGAAACTGCGCATCGGCGTCGGAACCCCGCCGGTGCGGACTCCGCTGGGCTTTCTGATGATTTATCACGGCGTCAGCGGCGTGCTCGCCCGTGACGCATCGGAGCAGAATCGCGTCGAGTACGTCGCCGGCGTTCTGGTAGTGCACCGTGAGGGCGAGCAGCTGATGGAGTATCGCTCTTCATCGCCGATCTT
>JASHXG010000107.1 GCA_030043675.1 Vulcanimicrobiota bacterium | reverse complement strand
CATCGATGCCATCGAGCCGATATCTCGCTGATAATGTTTGTGACCGCTCGACGGATCGAGACCCGTGATTCGGCCGGCGCCGTCGTGATCCACCAGAATGTCATCGACGATCGCAGGCGTCGGCATTGCAGATCCGCGCATCGGTATCTGCCAGCGCAGCTTGCCGGTCTGCTGATCGAAGGCGATGATATAGCTTGGACCCTGACCGACCATGATCGGTTCGGATGGCGTTGACCCTTGGCTCGTGGGGTCGCCTTCGCCGACGATCACCGATCCGCCGTAAATCAGCGGCGCGCTCATCAGTGGATTGACGACGCGGGCCGTCCAGCGCACGTGACCGCTCGACGTATCGATCGCGTAGAGCAGGCCGCTGTTGTTCCCTATGAAGAGGACTCCGTCGGCTACGGTTGGGCTCGACGAGATTTGACCGCCCGTCTCGACGCGCCACGACGTTTCGAGATTGCCGCCCAGCACCACGTTATTGTCGGGGCCATTGCGAAACTGCGTCCAGGTGGCCGGCTTGCGGTGAAAGAGCGGAAACTTCGGAAGCTGCGGAAAGTGAAAGGCGGCGACGATCGCGACGAACGCGAGCGCCAGCAGCCGGCCGATCAGGAAGCCCATGGAATTGAGTCTTCCCGGGTATGTGCAAAGCTATGGGTGTCCGACGCCTCTTGCCATGCGTGCCCTTGCTCGGTCTGATCGCATTGGCAAGCGGTACGGCGTCCGCCCAGCCCAACGGCACTCGACTTACTCCCGAGGCAGCCTTTCGCCGCGAAGTCCGCTCGCATATCAAACACGTGGTCATCATCATCCAAGAGAATCGTAGCGTTGACAACCTCTTCAACGGCTTTCCCGGCGCCGATACCGTTCGCGTAGGCGAACGACGCATCGGACCGGTTCCTCTGCGCCCGGTAGATCTGGGTTACCCGGCCGACGTCGATCACCAGCATCGCGCCTGGGTGACCGCCTACAACGGCGGCCGCATGGACGGTTTCGCCGAGGTCGCGACGTTTCCAAAGCAGTACGATGAGTTCCCCTACGCGTACGTGCCGCAAGACCAAGTCATCCCCTACTGGACGCTGGCGGAACGCTATACGTTTGCCGACCGGATGTTTCAATCGAATACCGGCCCCAGCTTCCCGGCCCATCTTTACTTGATCGCGGGTCAGGCCGACTTCACCGCAAGCAATCCGAACCAGCTCGGAACCACCCGGTTTGCATGGGGCTGCGACTCGCCGCCGGGCTCGCGCGTTTCAGTCCTCGCGCCCGACGGCCGCGAGATCCGCCCGGGCATCTTTCCGTGCCTGGATTTTGAGACGCTCGCAGACATCGCTAATGCCAGCGGTGTGAGCTGGCGCTACTACGCGCCGGCGATCAACCGTCTGGGCAGCATCTGGTCGGCCTTCGACGCGATTCGGCACATCCGCTACTCCTCGGACTGGAGCAACGTCGTTTCGCCGGAGACCCGGGTGCTGACCGACGCGGCACGGGGCGATCTCGCCGCCATCACTTGGGTCGTGCCCACGATGCAGAACTCCGACCATCCGTTGCCGCGGCGCAGCACGACCAAAGACGTCGGCGTCACGGCCGGCTCGCAGTACGGCCCGGATTGGGTCTCGGCGGTCGTCAACGCGATCGGGCGCAGCCCGTTCTGGAACGATACCGCAATCTTCATCGTGTGGGACGACTGGGGCGGCTGGTACGATCACGTGGCCCCGCCACGCCTCGATCGCATGGGGCTGGGTCCACGCGTGCCCCTCATCGTGGTCTCGCCGTGGGCGCGCCACCACTACGTTTCGCACGTCGAGCACGAGTTCGGCAGTCTGTTGAAGTTCGCCGAGATCGCCTTCGGCCTGCCCTCGCTCCACACCACCGACGAGCGCGCCGACGCGTTGCGCGATTGCTTCGACTTCTCGCAAAGGCCGCAGCCGTACGAGCCGATCATCACGCTGCGCCAGGCCTCGTTCTTTACCGATCCGTCCCGCCCCGACATTCTGCCCGACAACGATTTCTAGGGCGCTAGAGCATCACGGTCATTCCGTCGTAGGCGACCTCGCCCCCGAACGCGCGTACTCGCGCGTGCGCCGCCGAGTGGGGATCGAGCATGGGATTGGAGTTGTTGAGATGCGTGAAGATGACGCGCGCACGCACTCCGCTCAGCTGGGCCAGGGTTCCATCCTCGCCGCCGACCGGTTGATGCCCGAGCGATCGCGCCGCCTTGTCCATCAGCTGCGCGCGCACGAGCTCGTCGTCGCTGTAGAACGAGCCGTCGAGAAAGGCCACGCCGGCACGCTCGATCGCCTCGCGCAACGGCGCATCGATGCTGCTGAAGACCGGCGCGAAGAGCAGTGCTGGTCCGCCTTTCGATTCGGCTATCTCGTAGGCGACGACGGCACCGCGCGGCGTTCGGCGGCCATCGTAGCCGGGAGTCGTGCCGGGCACCGCGATCGCGCGTACGCGCAGGTCGTTGCCGACGATGTCCTCAGCACCGGCCGGCGCGCAGGGGCGCTCGAAGGAAACCTCGAGCCAGCGATGCGGCGGCGCGGCGAAAGGCGCGAAGGCCGGCTGCGCGGATGCGATCGCGCGAACGACCTCGCTGGAACGCAGCACGAAGCGATGATCGCCGGCCTGACGCAGCACCGCCAACCCACCGAGGTGATCGACGTTCGCATCGGTGAAGAGCATGCCGGCGATCGGCGTATCGCGCAAACCGCGCGGCTGCAACGGCGCGAAGGCTTCGATTTGGGCGGCGACGTCGGGCGAGCAGTTGAGCAGCAGCCAGCGTTCGCCGTCGCAGCTGATTGCCAGGCTCGATTGCGTGCGGCGCGGCCGTTCGCCGGCGCGCGCGGCCGCGCAGTTGGCGCAACCGCAGTTCCATTGCGGCACGCCGCCGCCGGCAGCCGATCCGAGAACGCGGACGATCAAACGCGGCGCGCGGCCAACTCGGGGCGCTCGGCGCCATCACGCAGCGCCACCATCAAATGATGCTCGGGGCTGAGCGAACAGGCGGGATCGGTGGCGCCTGCGTCACCGGTCAAGAGATAGGCCTGACAGCGGCAGCCGCCCCAATCGATCTCGCGGCGTTCGCACGATCGGCAAGGTTCGGGCATCCAGTCGGTGCCGCGATAGCGCTCGAACGATTCGGACTCGCGCCAGATCTCGCCCAGCTCG
>JASHXG010000106.1 GCA_030043675.1 Vulcanimicrobiota bacterium | reverse complement strand
CCGGGCGCGACCTTCAAGCTCTTGGCCGACCTGACGCGAAACTTCGGTGAAGCCGGCGCGATGCAGACGGCGCGCGCGATGGCGACCATGACCGATCTGGACGTAGTCGGCGTTTCGTTGGGCGGCGACGAAGCGCGCTTTCCGGCCAAGCCCTTCGTCGATTCGTTTGCCTACGCGCGGGCACAAGGGCTGCACTGCGTCGCGCATGCCGGCGAAGCCGCGGGACCGCAAAGCGTGCGCGACGCCGTCGAGCTGTTGCGGGCCGAGCGCATCGGCCACGGGATTCATGCGCTGCAAGACCGCGCGACGGTCGAGCTCCTGGCGAACCGGCGCATTCCGCTGGAAGTCTGCCCGACCTCGGAACGTCTAACGGGCGCGGCTTTGCCGGACTACCCGCACCCGTACGTCGACTTCGACCAAGCCGGCTGCGTCGTGACGATCGATGCCGACGATCCATCGCTGTTCAAGACTTCGATCGGTAATGAGTACGCGATCGTCGAGAACGTCGCCGGTTCGGCCGCGCTCGAGCGTTACGTGCGAAATGCCGTCGATTCGAGTTTTGCCGACGCGCAGCACAAACAGGAGATGCACGCAGCGGTGACGACCGCGTGCGCGGAACTCCAACCCCTCACCGGGGGTTAGAACTGCTGTGCCGGGGCACTCTCACAGCCATTTCGCCGAGTCCTTCGAGATGTATATGAAGGCGATCTATCGTCTCGAGCGCGAGGGACCGGGCGTCACCACGTCGGCCCTGGCGACCGAGCTCGGCGTTGCGCCCGCATCGGTTTCGGGAATGCTCAAGAAGCTCGTGAACGAGGGCTACGTGGAGCACGAAGTTCGCGGCGACATCGAGCTGACGCAAAAAGGGCTCGAGGTGGCCGTCGGTGTCGTGCGTCGCAACCGGTTGGCGGAACGTCTGCTGACCGACGTTCTCGGCATGCCCTGGGACGAGGTCTACGCCGAAGCCTGTATTCTCGAGCACGCCATCACCGACCGCGTCGAGGAGCGTTTGGTCGCCGCCCTGGGCAACCCGCAAACCTGTCCGCACGGTCACCCGATCCCGCCCAAAGATTTAACCGAGCCCGTGCGCGCCGGAATTCCGCTGGCTCAGGTCGAGGCCGGTGAAAGCGCGACGGTGTCGGGCGTGACCGAACAGATGCCCGAAATCCTGCGCTATCTCGGCCAGGTCGGTCTGCGTCCGGGCGCCCGCGTGCGGGTCGAGGAAAAGGCGCCCCTCGGCGGTCCGTTGACGATCGACGTCGCCGGCGAGCGACATGCGATCTCGCTTGAGCTCGCGCGCACGGTGATGGTGGAATGATCACCCGCTTCCTCATCGTGCTCAACGTCATCGGCTACGTTTGGGAGATCTCGGTCGGCGGTGGCGACTTACTCAGCGGCTTTGGCAGCAACGGCGCCGGCATCGAGCGTGTCCTCAACGAAGGCGCGTTGGTTCCGGCCCTCGTCCTACAAGATGGGCAGTGGTGGCGAATCATAACCGGCGCCTTCTTGCACGGCAGCCTGCTGCACATCGGCGTCAACATGATGTCACTCTGGTTCTTAGGCCGCTTCATCGAGTACGCGCTTGGATCGTGGCGGATGCTCGTCGTCTATATGGTCTCGCTGGTCGCCTCGGGATTGGGCGTCGTCTACTTCAGCACGAACCCGATGGTCGCAACGGTCGGCGCGAGCGGGGCGATCTTTGGGCTCTTCGGCGCGCTCTTCGCGATCGGATTCAAGCTCGGCAAACCCGGAATGGATCTCGTGCGCGCCAACGTCGGCATCTTGGTGCTCAACCTCATCATTACGTTCACCGTGCCGGCGATCTCGTGGCAAGCACACGTAACCGGATTATTGGCCGGCTTCGTGCTGACGTTTGCGATCTACTCGCCCCCGCGCCGCGTGGCTCCGGTCGTCGTCGACACCAACACCGGGCGGGAGCTGGAAACCGAATACCAAACCCCGGTCGATCCGCAACACCGCACGCCGTGACCGACCGGCTCGACGAGGTCTTTGCGCCGGCGGGACCGCTCTCCAGGGCGCTGCGCAGCTACGAGCCGCGCCCCGGCCAGCTCCAGATGGCGCAGCTCGTGGAGCGCGGCATCCTCGAGGGCTTGCATACGATCGTCGAGGCGGGAACCGGTATCGGCAAATCACTCGCCTACCTGATTCCAGCCGTGCGCAGTGGGAAAAAGGTCGTACTGTCAACCGGCACGATCGCGCTCCAGGAACAGCTGGTCGCCAAAGACATTCCCATGCTCGCGGCCGCGCTCGACGTTCCGGTTCGCGTCACCCTCCTCAAAGGGCGCAACCACTATCTCTGCCGTCAAAAGCTCGAACGCATGCGCGCCGATCGTTTGGTAGCGCCCTCGCGCTCGATGGAGCGTATTTGGGCGTGGGCGGCGGCCACGCGAAACGGCGACCGGTCCGAGCTCGCCTTCGTACCCTCACCCGAGGAGTGGGAGCAGCTCGACGCCGACGCCGACGACTGCGTCGGCGAAATCTGCGCGCATTTTCACGATTGTTTCTTCTTCAAAAAGCGCGACGAGGCGCGCTACGCCGATCTCGTGGTCGTCAACCACGCGCTCTTCTTTACGGACCTTGCGGTCGGGGGCGGGCTCCTTCCGCCGTACGATGTCGCCGTGCTCGACGAAGCGCATCAATGCGAGCGGTGGGCGACCGATGCACTGACCGCCACGCTCTCCGGCGCGACGATCGGGCGAATGTTGCGCAAGCTGCACCGCGTCTATGAGTTCCCGGCCGCCTTCGACCGCGAGTTCGAAGCCGGCCTCGCCAAGCTGGAGACCGCGCTCGCCCGCGTACCCGGCGAACGCTATCCTCTGGCCGCCAACGAAGACGCCTGGCCCGCGCTCGAGGGCGTGCGCGAGGTCCTGTACCGCGCGGAGAACTGGGTTCTGGCCAACTGGCATCGGGCGCTGAAGAAGCGAGTCGAGAACGACGCCGAAGCCGAGCGGCGACGCGATCTCGCGTTGCGCAGCGTGCTCGCCAACGAAGCCGTCATCGACCGCATCGAGCGAGGCTCAGAAGAGGCGATCGCCTGGATCGAGCGCGCCGACTCGGATCGGCGCTACTCCGTGAACTCCGCTCCGCGCGAGGTCGCCGAGTTTCTACGGGCGACCCTGTTCGCGCGCACGCAAAGCGTCATCCTGACGAGTGCGACCCTCTCGACGGAGCGATCCTTTGCCTTCGTGCGCCGGTCGCTGGGCATCGACGACGCGCAGGAGCTGATCGCGCCGTCGCCGTTCGACTACGCGCGGCAGGCGCGCCTGTTCATTGCACCGCCGCACCTCAATCCGAAGTCGGTTGAGTTCGCGCGGCACGCCGCACCGCTCGTGGAGGAGTGTCTCGACCGCACGCGCGGACGCGCCTTCGTCCTCTTCACGTCGTACGCGCGCTTGCGCGAGGTGTACGGATTGGTGCGCGAACGACTGGCCTTCCCGGCAAAGCTCCAAGGTGAACTGCCGCGAGCGCATCTGCTCGACTGGTTCGTGCGCACGCCGGGCGCCGTGCTCTTCGCTACGGGGACGTTCTGGGAAGGCATCGACGTGGTTGGTGAAGCGCTCTCCTGCGTCATCATCGACCGCCTGCCGTTTCCGTCGCCGAGCGATCCGCTGGTCATGGCGCGCCTGCGCGCGCTGGAAGCGCGCGGACTCGATGGTTTCGATCATTACATGGTACCGGCCGCGACCGTGCGGCTTAAACAGGGTTTTGGCCGCCTTATCCGCAGCGCGAGCGATCGCGGCGTCGTGGCGTTGCTCGACGGGCGAGCCCTGTCGACGCGTTACGGCGCGACGATTCTCTCGGCGTTGCCACCAGCGACGCGGATCGAGGCGCTCGACGATCTAAGCTCGTTCTTTTCGCAGGGAGGAATCGCATGAAACGCGCGTTGCTGGCGCTGGTCTTGATCGGAATGCTCGCGGGCACCAGCGGCATCGCGCTGGCGTGGGGAACGACCGGGCATCGCATCATTAACCTCGTCGCGATGCACGCTTTGCCCAGCGATCTGCCGCCGTTCTTGCAGACGGATCAGGCGGTCTTGACCGTCGAGGCGTTGGGTCCGGAAGAGGACGTCCTCAAGGGCGCCGGGCTGTCGTGGGATCGCGACGACGATCCGGCCCACTACGTCGATGTCGGCGACGACGGCACGATCGCGGGAAGAGTGGCGCTGCGCCGGTTGCCCGAGGACATGGAGGCGTACGCCGCGGCTCTGGCGCCGGCGGATAGCGATCCGTACCGCGTCGGCTATCTCCCCTACGCGATCGCCGATGGCTGGGAGCAGCTGCGCAAAGATTTTGCCTATTGGCGCGCGTTCGACTATCTCTCCCGCCATACCGGGGAGCCAGAGGCACGGGCGACCTTTACGGCCGCGCTCAAGCTGCGCGAAGAACTCATCATTCACGACATCGGCGTCTGGGCGCACTTCGTCGGCGACGGAAGTCAGCCGCTGCACGTGAGCATTCACTTCAACGGTTGGGGCAGGTATCCGAATCCCAATCACTACACGCAGGCGCACATTCATGCCCCGTTCGAAGGCGAGTTCGTGCGCGACCACGTGCGCGCCGACGCGGTCGCGCGATTGGTTCCGGCGGGCGGTCCGCGGTCGCCCGATCACCTGCTGACGCAGTCGGAAATTCTGACAGCGGTCAGCGAATATCTTGGGCTCACGGCCTCACAAGTGCCGACGCTCTACCAAATCGAGAAGCGGGGCGGATTCCGCGATGCAAGCCCGGAGGCGGTTGACTTCGTGACGGCGCGTCTCGCCGACGGCGCGCGCCAGCTGCGCGACCTGGTGGTGCTGGCGTGGGACGACAGTCTCTACGGATCGGTCGGCTATCCCGAAATAGCGGTCCAAGACATCCTTTCGGGAAAGGTTACGCCGCCGCCGAGCGCGTTCGGCGGCGACTAGTGACGGGCCGCTAGTACGACAGGTCGGCCACGGCGACCGTACGCGCGCCGTCCATTAGCGCCAGCTGATCCATGCGGTGGCTCCGAGGCAAGTAGAGCATGGCGACGCCGTCGTGCGCCTGCGCCGTGCCGAGCATCGTCTTTTCGCCGTCATGCATCCACGCGACCTCGAGACTCTTCGATACGTCGCGCACGAGAACCACGTACCACGATCCATCGGGCGCATACATGACGCTGGCCGAGCCGCGGTCGTTCATGCCCCGAAAGTGAGCCATCCGATGCGGCGTGCTCGCAACGCGTTGGATGGCCGCCGTTTGGGCGCTCATCGCCGAGTGAAGCGACTGGTTCTGCTGCCAGAAGTACGCAGACGGAAGAAGCCCGATGACGAAGGCCGCCGCCAGCGCGGCGAATGGCTGCCACTGCCGCGTCGACCTTCGATCGAGGGTGCGCGCGATGCGCCCGGCCAGCAGCGGCGGGGCGTCGTGCTGGGGTTCCATCGAGGCGACAAAGGCGACGTCTTGCTCGGCCGCGCCAAGCAACGCGGCGCAGCTGCTGCACGCCTGCACGTGGGCCTCGACCGCAGCGCGTTCCTCGTCGCTCAGCGAACCGAGCGCGTAGAGTGCGGCCTCGTCGCTAATGTGACCGGTCATCGGCGGTCCGCCTGCGCGGCGGGCTGCAGCGCTTGCGCGAGCTTGCGCAAACCCAGCGCGATGCGGCTCTTGACGGTGCCCAACGGCTGCCGCAGTTCCGAGGCGATTTCGCGGTGCGTCTTGTCCTGGTAGTACGCGAGCTCGAGCGGAACGCGCTGCTCGACCGGCAGCCCGGCCAATGCCGAACGCACTCGATCGCGCTCGATCGGATCCGAGTCCGGCAGCTGATCGTGTTCGGGCGGCTGCGCCGCGAGCCGCTCCTCCATCTGCATCCTGCGTCCGTGGCGTCGTCGCCGCGAGATCGCCTCGTTGCGGACGCAGACCACCAGGAAGCTGCGCAGCGTCCCGCGCGCCGGCGAATAGGCCTGGGGAGAACGCCAAATCCGCACCAGCGCGTCGTGCACGCAATCCTGCGCCTCCTGGCCGTTCCCAAGCACGTTGTAGGCGGCCGAATACAATAGGCCGGCATACGCACGATACGCCCGATCGAACGCCGTGCGATCGTGTGCCGCAAAGGCGATCGCAAGAGCCTCGTCATCGCTCGGCGCCGGCATGTCATGTTCAGAGAACGCCGCGCGGCGCCGCATCGGATGAACGGCCGCTCCGACGCCTCGCTTAGTCCTCTTGGGTGACCTCGATCTTCGCGCGCTCTTGAAGCTCTTTGACGACCGTCGAATCGGCGAGCGTCGTCGTATCGCCGAGCGTTCGCCCCTCGGCGATGTCGCGCAGCAACCGGCGCATGATCTTGCCGCTGCGCGTCTTGGGTAGTTCCTGAGTGAACGTGATGTACTTGGGACGCGTGAATTTCCCAATCTTATTGGCGACGTGCTCGCGCAGCTCGTCGGCGAACTCGGCCGAGCCGAGCTCTTTGCCCTTGAGCGAGACGAACGCATAGATCGCTTGGCCGGTCATCTCGTCGAGCTTACCGCAGACGGCGGCTTCGGCGACCTTCGGATGGTCGACGAGCGCGCTTTCGACCTCGGTCGTCGAGATGCGATGGCCGCTGACGTTCATGACGTCGTCGACGCGCCCCATGAACCAGAAGTTTCCTTCGGCATCGCGGCGGCCGCCGTCGCCGGCGAAGTAGAGGTGCGGAAACTTCGACCAAAAGGTCTGCACGTAGCGTTCGTCGTCGCCCCAGATGCCGCGCAGCATTCCCGGCCACGGCCGCGTCAGGACGACGTATCCGCCGCCGCCGAGCGGGACGGATTGGCCCTGATCGTTGACGATGTCGGCCCCGATGCCCGGCAGCGGCTGCGTCGCGCTTCCGGGGAGTAACGTCGTGATGCCGGGCAACGGGGAGATCAAGATGCCGCCGGTTTCGGTCTGCCACCAGGTGTCGACGACCGGCGTCCGATTTCCGCCGATCCACTCGCGGTACCAGATCCACGCTTCCGGGTTAATCGGCTCGCCGACGGTGCCCAACAGCCGCAACGATGAGAGATCGTGCTTGGCCGGATACTCCGGCCCCCATTTCATGAAGGTTCGAATGGCGGTCGGCGCGGTGTAGATGATCGTTACCTTGTAGCGCTCGACGATCTCCCAGAAACGATCCTTATCGGGGAAATCGGGCGTGCCTTCGTACATCACGCCGGTGGCCCCGTTGGCCAGCGGACCGTAGACGATGTATGAATGCCCCGTTACCCAGCCGATGTCGGCGGTGCACCAGTAGACATCCCGATCCTCCTTCACGTCGAAGATGACCTTGTGCGTCATCATGACGTGCGTCAGATATCCGCCGGTGGTATGTTTGATACCCTTGGGTTTGCCCGTCGTGCCGCTGGTGTAAAGCAGGAAGAGCAGATCCTCCGCATTCATCGTTTCGGGTTCGCACTCCGGCGATTGTCCGGCGACCACCTCATCCCACCAGTAGTCGCGTCCCTCATGCATAAGGACTTCGTCGCCGATGCGGCGCGCGACGATGCAATGCTTGATCGAGGGCGTATGCTCCATCGCGATGTCGCAGTTGCGTTTGAGCGGCACTTTGTTGCCCCGCCGCCAGCCGTAATCCGCGGTAATCAGCGCCACGCATTCGGCATCGTTAACGCGGTCCATGATCGACTCCGGCGAAAAGCCGCCGAAGATGACCGAGTGGGCGGCGCCAATCCGCGCGCAAGCCAACATCGCGACGGGCAGCTCGGGAATCATCGGCATGTAGATCGCCACGCGATCGCCCTTGCGAATCCCCAGCTTGCGCAGCCCGTTGGCGAAGCGGCCGACGTCGTCCAGGAGCTCGGCGTAGGTGATGACGCGCCGGTCGCCCGGTTCGCCCTCCCAATAAAAGGCGACCCGATCGCCCAAGCCGGCCCGAACGTGGCGGTCGAGGCAATTGACCGACACGTTGAGCTCGCCATCGGCGAACCATTTTGCGAACGGTTCGTTCCACTCGAGAGTCTGCGTGAACGGCTTGCTCCATTCGAGCTTGCGGGCCCATGCCGCCCAGAACGCGAGATAATCGCGTTCCGCTTCGGCGTAGATTTCCGGCTTGGCGTTCGCTTGGGCGGCAAACTCGGGCGATGGCGGAAAGCGCCGGCTCTCCGTAAGGAGCGCCTCGATGGCTTGAGCTTGTGTCGTCATACGCGACGATTACCTAGGCCGCACACGCATGCCTGCCGAAAGGGAAACCGGGAGAGTGGAATGATACCTGGCCTGGTTTTAGCGGCTCTGACGGCGTCGGCCGGAACCGGACTTGCGACGATTCGCTACGACGCCCCGCCGCCGAACTTCCCGATTCAGACGCCGCGCGGCATCGAGTATCTCTCCAGCCTGCGCGGAAGAGTCGTCGTGATCGATTTTTGGGCGACCTGGTGCGACGTCTGCACGGCGGAGATGAAGTATTTCGTGCGCGCGCAGGAGACGTTCGGCAACCGCATCGCCGTCGTCACGATCTCGGACGAGCTGCATGACGTGGCCGCCAACTATTTCCGTCTGTCGAACATCGAGCTGCCGCTGGTCGAGGACGTCGACGGAGCAATCTTCCGAAGCTACTCGATCCCGAAGATCCCGGTCACGTTGGTGCTCGACCCGGCCGGCGACGTCTCGTACGTCTCGGTTGGCGGCCTCAGCTGGGAGGAGCTCGAGCGAGCAATCGAGCAGGCGCAAGCCGAAGGGGCCCCAAGCGGCGCTTCCACGGAGCAGCATACCGACACGAGCCGCCCGAACTAGCACTCCGGTCCCGGGAGTGCTACAGTAGCGAAGATGATTGAGGGCGGTAGTCTCGATAAGCGCAAGGCCTATATCCTGGCGACGGTCGTCTATGAGTACATCG
Source organism: Vulcanimicrobiota bacterium (assembly GCA_030043675.1). Lineage (GTDB taxonomy): Bacteria > Vulcanimicrobiota > Vulcanimicrobiia > Vulcanimicrobiales > Vulcanimicrobiaceae > Cybelea. The sequence continues at coordinate 2,243 of JASHXG010000106.1, read as the reverse complement.
CGACCGCCGAACCCGTCGGTTCGCAGACCCTCACCCAGAAGTACAACCTCGGGATCAGCTCGGCGACCGTACGCAACGAGATGGCGGAGCTCGAGGCGGGCGGCTACCTCGTCCAGCCGCATACCTCGGCGGGGCGCATTCCGTCCGACGCCGGTTACCGCACCTACGTTGACGAGCTGATGCCCGCCGAAGAGCTGGGCCTCGAGGAGCGTCGCCGCATTCGTGAGGAGCTGGGCGAGGCGACCCGCGAGCTCGACGAGATCATCGATCACACGACCCGCCTGCTGGGGCGGCTCTCGAACAATCTCGCCTTCGTGACCAAGCCGCAACAAGAAGCCCAGAGCTTCAGGCATATCCAACTGATCTGGCTCTCTCCGCATACCGGCGTCGCAATCGTTGTGACCTCGCTGGGGGTGGCGGCGCAGAGCCTCTTCGAGCTCGGCGCGGAGGTGCAGCCCGACGACCTTACCCGTTTCTCGAACGCGCTCAATGCCCGCTTCGCCGGTCGTTTGATGCGCGACGTGAGCGATGCCGAGATTGCGCGCGCGGCGCGCGAAGTGGGCGTTTCCGACGACCTGCGCGGCGCGGTCGTTGCCGCCTGTCAATCGGCGCGCTCGGGAGAGTTGCCGACGATCGCGGCGGCGGGCGCCCAAAACCTCCTGGACCAGCCCGAGTTCCACGATCTGCGCAAGCTGCGTTCGATCCTGCGCATCGTCGAGGAGCAGAAGACACTCTACCAGATCGTCGCCGATGCGATGAACGTCGAGGCCGCGAGGGTGAAGATCGGCCACGAACTCGGCAGCGAAGAGCTGTCGGACTTTTCCGTCGTGACCGTGCCGTATCGCTTCGGTCCCAGCGCGCTCGGCATGTTGTCGATTCTTGGGCCGCGACGGATGCCATATGCGCGACTGCTGGCACTGGCTTCGGGCACTGCAGAGAGTCTGAGCGAACGACTCTCGGATATCGAGCACACGTCAGAGCCTTCACATTAATGCCCACCAAGGACTACTACAACATCCTCGGCGTGGCTCGCGGCGCCTCAGAGGAAGAGATCAAGCGAGCCTATCGGTCGCTCGCGCGTAAGCACCATCCCGACGTCGCGCGCAACAAGTCCGATGCCGAGCATCGCTTTAAAGAGATCAACGAAGCCTACGAAGTGCTTTCCGATGCCAACAAGCGCGCGCAGTACGATCGATTCGGATTCGTCGGAAACGGCGCGTCGGCCCCGGGCAGCGACTTCGGATTCGGAGCCGGGTCGTTCAGCGACATCTTCGACATGTTCTTCGGAAGCGTGCATGGCGCGGCGCCGCCGCACCGGACCGGCCCCGAGCGCGGCGCCGACCTGCGCTACGACCTGGAAATCGGACTGGAAGAAGCCTTTAGCGGCGCGACCAAAGAGATCGCTTTCAGCCGCTTGGGAGCCTGCGACGCCTGCCGCGGCAGCGGCGCGCAAGCCGGAACGATGATCGTGCCCTGCGAGCGCTGCGGCGGCAGCGGAACGGCGCGAACGGTCCGTCAAACGCCGCTCGGACAGATCGTTACGCAGGCGACCTGTTCGCGCTGCGGCGGTGAAGGTCACCTGATTCCGCACCCATGCGAGCAGTGCGGTGGGCGCGGCCGCCGCGAACTGGAGGCGCGGTTAACGGTTAAAGTTCCGGCTGGGGTCGACGAGGGCTCGCGGATTCGCATCGCCGGCAAAGGCGAGGGGGGAACGCGTGGCGGACACCCGGGCGACCTCTACGTCTACTTGAGCATTGCGCCGCACCCGCTCTTCAAACGCCAGGGCCGCGATACGTTCGTCGACGTTCCGGTAAGCTTTCCGCAGGCGACGCTCGGCGCGACGATTGACGTTCCGTCGCTCGAAGGTCCCGTTCCATTGACGCTTGCGGCGGGGACGCAATCGGAGACGGTCATCAAGCTGCGCGGTCGCGGCATGCCGGGCGTGCGCGGAGGGCAGCGCGGGGATCATCACGTGGCCATTCACGTGGCCGTTCCTACGCTGCTGAACAAGCGCCAGCGCGAGCTGCTCGAAGAGTACGCGCGCGCCGGCGGCGACGTGATTGACGAGCGCAGCTTCTTCGAACGCGTCAAAGACGCGTTCCGCCCCGATTGAGCGGTTGACGCCGGCTCGGCGTTTCTTCGTCGAGGGCGTGCAGCAGGCCGGCAGCGTCGTCGAGATCGGCGGAAGCGATGCGCACAAGCTGACGCACGTTCTGCATCTACGGCCCGGGGATGCCATCGAG
>JASHXG010000105.1 GCA_030043675.1 Vulcanimicrobiota bacterium | reverse complement strand
GCGGCTGCGTCTGCAGCAGCCCGGTCGCGAAGTCGAGATCGGCGAGATCGTGCGCGCCGATGCGATAGCTGCCGCTCTGGTACCAGTTCCCCCACGCCCAGGCCGGCGCCGCGCTCGGGACCTTCGTCTCGTACGTGTTGATGAACAGCGGTACCCGCGGACCGGCCACCGATTGCACCACCGAGCGGAGCCAACCGACATACGTGTGCCAGTGTGGCGCGGGCCAGGTGTCGTTATCGAGGTACGCACCTTGATCGTCATCCAGGGCGATCGCGAGGATGTCGTGCGAATACGGCTCGACCGTATGCAGCACGTCGCGCAGCCACGCGCTCGCGGCTCCCAGATGCGTCCGGTTCGCCAGCCACTCCGCCGAAGCGGCGTCGGCGTGCGCGTTTTGCAGCGTCGCCGTTGCCGGATAGCGTCCCTCCAAGACGTCGTGGAGCGGCATCTTGTACTCGGGGCGCTCCAGCAGCCACCCCGGATAGCCGCCGTTGCGCCACTCGTTGCGAATGACCGGGCCCGGTCGCAGAATGACCTTGAAGCCAAGCTCGTGCGTAACTCCCAGCAAGCCGACCAGGTCGCGTTGCGGATCGCTCGAGCCGGTGAAATCCAGCTCGTCGCGCGAGGGCGCGTGCCAGTTCCAAATGACATAGAGATCCACGGTATTAATGCCCATCGCGCGGTACGCCAGCAAAGCCGGCCGCCATTGCTCGCGCGGAACCCGCTCGTAAAAGAATGCCGCACCGTAAATGAAGAACGGACGGCCGTCGACCGTGAAGACGGGGTAGCCATTCTCTGAAACGACGTGCGCGGTGTTCCAACTCGACCAGCCCGCGCTGGTCGCGGCGCGCGCCGGCGTGGGCAGCGCGAACGCAACCAACGCCGCGACGGCAAAGGGCCACCAAGACTCTCTCCAGGCCACGAGCGTGAAGACGATTGCGCCGACGACGAGCCAGCCGATGCCAAGGGCGATCGCAGCCGGTCCGGTGCTCACGAAGGCCAGGCTCCACCCCAACAAGGCGATCAGCGCCGGCAGCGGATAGAGCGGCATCCGAAACGGGGCGCGGATGCGCCGGGCGCGCACCAACGCCAGCGCCACGACCTGCGCGACCCCTTGGATCAAAACGATGCCTGCCGTGAGAAATGCGATCACCTGGTCCAGGGTAAATAGGCTTGCGACGAGCGAGAGGGCGCCGACCACCAGCAGGGCCACGTGCGGAATCTCTTTGCGAGGATGCAGTTTTGCGAAGCTCGGCAGAAACGCACCGTCGCGCGCGGCCGCGAACGAGATGCGCGAGAAGCCAAGCAGATTGCCGTAGAGCGAGGCGAATGCCGTAACCAGCACGAGCAGCGTTACGGCGATGGCCGCGAACCGGCCCCAGACGCGCTCGACGACGAACGCGCCGACGTACTGCGCTTGCGCCGTGGGCTGCCCGTGCGCGTCCAGCAGCGACCGCCACGGCACCACCCCGAGCACGCCGACCTGGAGCAGCACGTAGAGCACGGCGACGATCGCGACCGAGAGCACGATCGCTACCGGGATCGTTCGCTCCGGACGTACGACCTCGTCGCCGAGCAGCGCTGCGTCGGCGTAGCCGACGTAGTCGTAGAGCGCGATGAAGAGCGCGCTGCCGAAGCCCGCCAAGAACGCCATGTCGAAGCGAAAGGGTCGCGCAAGCGTGAACGCCTGCGCGAAGTTCGCATGTGAAAGGCCCGCGCACGCCACCAGCGCTACGGTGAGCGTTGCCGCCAGCGCCAGCAGCGAACCCAGCGCCGCGACCGCGCGCGTGCGCCGGTAGAGCAACGCGATCGTGACCAAACCGATTCCCACGGCGGTCGCGTCGCGCGCGACACCGTTCGCGCCCAGCGGCGGATAGAGATATGCCGCGTAGCTCGCAAAACCGATGTAACCGCTGGCCAGCAGGCACGGTGCGTATAGCAAAAACTGCCAGTTGAAGAGAAAGGCAAGCGCTTTACCCAATCCGCGCGGTCCGAAGACGTCCCGCAGGTAGACGTAGGTTCCGCCCGACCCCGGATAGCGCGATGCAAGCTCCGCCCATACGAGTCCATCGCAGAGCGCCACGACGGCGCCGGCGATCCATCCCAGGAGTGCCAGTGGTCCGCCCAGCGCGGCGATCACCAGAGGAATCGTGACGAGCGGGCCGATTCCGATCATCGTGATGACGTTAATCGATATCGCGCCGCGCAAATCGATCGCGCGCTTCAGCTCGCTCATTTTCCCGACACTCTAGGAGCGCCTGTTCGTTCGACGAAGCAAATCATCATGCAGGATCGATCCGACATCGCGCGACTTCTGCGACTCGACGGCGACGTGCGCGTAGACTTCCTAGAGAGCGATGCGTTGGCGGCGAATCCGCTCGGCGATCCCTCAATACGGCCGGTTGCCGTTTATCTGCCGCCTGGGTACGACCCGCACGGTTCGCGCCGTTATCCGGTTCTGTACGTTCTGCATGGCTACACGGGAGACGTCAACGCGTTGCTTTCCGCGCGCCCGTGGGAGACCAACGTCCTGCAGTGGGCCGATCGACTGATTCGCGAACGCCAAATGCCCCCAGCGCTGCTGGCAATTGTCGACGGTTTTACGCGCCTAGGCGGCTCGCAGTATGTCGACTCGATCCATAACGGCAACTACGCGACGTACACCGTGCACGACGTCGTCGGGCATCTCGATCGCACCTATCGAACGATTTCGTCCGAAGGCGGCCGCGCCGTCCTCGGGAAATCGTCCGGCGGCTTCGGCGCAATGCACCTGGTCATGGAGCACCCGGGCGTCTTTGGAGCGTTCGCGTCGCACAGCGGCGATTCGTACTTTCGGTACGCGCATCCACCCGCGTT
>JASHXG010000104.1 GCA_030043675.1 Vulcanimicrobiota bacterium | reverse complement strand
AGCCCGCACTCGGCACGCACAGCGAACCACCGTTCTCCCAATGGTAAGTATCGGATTCGGATCCGCCCGGCCAGCGCACGAGCCCGATACCGGCCTCGCGCAGTGACGGGTTGACGAAGGGCTTCCGAAAATCGTACCAGGTGACGAGCGAACCACCGTACGCAGCGGCGGTAACCGACGGTCCGGTCGAGCGCGCGTCGAGCACGATCGTTCGATCCCTGCCGGTACAGCGGGCCACGAAGACCGCGATGAGAACGGCCGCCGCGACTAAACGGTACCCCATGCTGACTCCAGCATACGGCACGCGCGCAACGATTGACGAACATACGTTCGGATGATAAATTCGGTAAGATGGCTTGGCTCTTACGACTGCGCGCCTCGCTTGGCCGGGCACGGGAGGCCTTCTCGGCGGTCGGGCGGCTAGGGCGCGCCGGACGGCCGCTGACGCCCGAGTTTTGGGACGAGCTCGAGGAAACGTTGATCCTCGCCGACTTCGGCGTGCCGACCACACAGAAGATCGTGAGCGGACTGCAGACCGTTGCCAAGCAAGAGGATTGGAAAACGACCGACCAAGTCGTGGCGCGGTTTCGTAAGGACGTCGAGCGCTTCCTGACGCTGCCGGCGGCCGGTTTGCGCCTCGATCCGAAGCCGGCGGTGATGATGATCGTTGGGGTCAACGGCAGCGGAAAGACGACGACGATCGGCAAACTCGCGCTCCGCCTGCGCAACGAAGGAAGACGCGTCATGATGGTTGCCGGCGATACCTTTCGCGCTGCGGCCGCCGAGCAGCTCGCCGTTTGGGCCGAGCGCAGCGGCAGCGAGTTGATTCGCGGCGCAGAGGGGGCGGATCCGGCGTCGGTCGTCTTCGACGGCGTGCGCGCCGCGAAGGCGCGCGGCATCGACGTCGTGCTCGTCGATACGGCCGGTCGCCTTCAAACGAAGACGAACCTGATGGAAGAGCTGAAGAAGATGCGTCGCGTGATCGAACGCGAACTCGGAGTGCCGCCTGCCGAGACGCTGCTGGTCGTCGATGGCACGACCGGACAGAACGCTATCTCCCAAGCAAAACTCTTCAATCAGGCTACCGAGCTCACGGGAATCGTCCTCACCAAACTCGACTCGACCGCAAAAGGCGGCGTGCTCGTGGCAATCGTCGACGAGCTGGAGGTGCCGATCAAGTTCGTGGGCTTGGGGGAGATGCCCGACGATTTGCGCCGGTTCCTCCCGGCCGAGTTCATCGATGCCCTCTTTGAGGATGCCACCCCCTTGGCATCCACCGATGGTAGCGTGAAGAAAGAACAGCAGATTCCGCAAGAAAGGTACTCCTGATGGCAGCGCAAGATGAACGGCAACTCGCCCTCGCCAACGCCCTGGCGCAGATCGAACGGCAGTTCGGAAAAGGCTCGATCATGCGGATGGGCGACTTCCAGGAACGGATGGCGTTCGAGATCGTGCCGAGCGGATCGATCGCGCTCGACTTGGCGCTCGGCGTCGGAGGCTTTCCGCGAGGGCGGATCGTCGAGATCTACGGGCCCGAGTCGAGCGGCAAGACGACGCTCGCGCTTCACGCCATTGCCGAAGCGCAGAAGACCGGCGGAACGGCGGCCTTCATCGATGTGGAGCATGCCCTCGACCCGAACTACGCGGCGGCCCTCGGCGTGGATCTCGATAACCTGCTCGTTTCGCAACCCGATACCGGCGAGCAAGCCCTCGAGATTGCCGAGATGCTGACCCGCAGCAACGCCGTCGACGTCGTCGTGGTCGATTCCGTGGCGGCGTTGGTGACGAAGGCCGAATTGGAGGGCGACATGGGCGATGCGCACGTCGGCTTGCAGGCGCGGCTGATGTCGCAAGCGCTGCGCAAGCTCACGGCCGCCATCTCGCGCAGCAAGACAGTGATGATCTTCATCAATCAGCTGCGTGAGAAGGTCGGCGTCATGTTCGGCAATCCCGAGACGACGTCGGGTGGACGCGCGTTGAAGTTCTACGCGTCGGTGCGCCTCGACGTGCGCAAGCTCGAGACGATCAAGGTCGGTCAAGACGTGGTTGGGACGCGCACGCGCGTGAAGGTCGTCAAGAACAAGGTCGCACCGCCGTTTCGTCAAGCCGAGTTCGACATCACCTATGGCCACGGCATTTCGAAGATGGGCTCCATCCTCGACGTTGCGCTCGATCAGAACATCGTCGGCAAGAGCGGATCGTGGTACACGTACGGCGAGCAGCGGATCGGGCAGGGGCGCGAGAACGCCAAGGCCTTCCTGGAAGAGCACACCGACCTCGCGGCCGAGATCGAAGCGAAGATTCGCGAGGCCTTGAGCACCGTCGCCTCGAGCAACGGTCGAGCGCCTGCAGCGATTACCGCCGACGAGTAATCGCGTTCCCTTCGACAAGCTCAGGGCAGGCTCGGCTCAGGGTGACAAGGGGGCCTATGGTGCGGCGCTCGCGCTGCTGGCGCGCCAACGTCTGACGGAAGCTCAGCTCTGGCAGCGGCTCGAGCGCAAGGGCTTCAACGATGATGCAATTCGCGAGGCGGTTGAACGGACGAAGCGCGAAGGGTTCGTCGACGATCGTCTCTACGCGCGGCTCTACGTCGAGCGCAAACGCAAGGCCGTCGGTGATGGGCGTCTCCTCGGAGAACTGATTCGCAAGGGCATCGAACGCGATGCGGCGGCCGAGGCGATTTCGTCGCTCGAGGAAGATGAAGCGTCGCGCTGTGCCAGAGCCTTTGACCGGCTCGCCGCCGCGCTGCCCAGTCTCGGCTATCCGTCGGCGGCACGGCGCCTCGAGCGTCTTGGTTTTCCGGCACCGACGATCTATCGCGTCCTGCGCGAGCATGCCTCGCGTTTCGGGCCGCTCGCCGGCATCGATCTCGTCATTTAGACTCCCACCCCGGCTTCAACACGGGCACGTTGTTGGTTCAGCAACGGGTTCGTCCTGTCTCAGCCCGCACGGCGAGGGGCACTCGTTGCGCCATGGGGATGCAGACGATCGTACTGGCCGAGGATGATGCTGCGATTCGCGACCTGCTCGGTCACCATCTTC
>JASHXG010000103.1 GCA_030043675.1 Vulcanimicrobiota bacterium | reverse complement strand
GGCTTTCTTCGCAAACGCGGGAACGTCTGGTACACGACGTTCGATTTGCCGCGTTTGCCCAATCAACCGCGGCGCCAGAGGTGCGTACGGCTCGGCAGGATCTCCAAGGCCGAAGCGCAGGAGCGCGAGCGACAGGTATTACTCCGCTACGACGAAGGTTCGTTCGCCGAAGAGTCAAGCAAGACGGTAGGCGATCTACTCGACGCTTGGCTGACCGACCTCAAGCCAACCGCAAAATCGCAATCGATCTCACCGACCACCTATCAGCGCTACGCATCGATCGTCAAGTTGCACTTGAAGCCGCACTTGGGTGCGGTGTCGCTTCGAAGACTGAGCGCCGGCGATATCACGACCGCCTATGGCAAAGTGCGAGGAAAGGGGTTGTCGGGCCAGTCCTGCCTGCACACGCACCGCGTGCTCCACACCGCACTCGAGTACGGAACGAAGACGTTAGGATGGCTGCGCGCGAATCCGGCTGCGGCAGTTCGCAGCCCGAAGGTGACGCGAAAGACGGCGGCTTTCGACGGCAACACGGTACCGATTCTGCTAGAGGCAACCAAAGGAACTTCGTTCGAGTATCCTGTCGCGCTTACGGCAATAACGGGACTACGCCGCGGTGAGCTGCTCGCACTGCGATGGTCGAAAAGCGTCGACTTCGAGCGCAGGCGCCTGATTGTCGTGGAATCCCTTGAAGAAACGCAGATCCTGGGGCTGCGGTTCAAGGTTCCGAAATCCGGCAAGATTCGCGTTCTGCCGTTAGCCGACGTCGCCGTTCCACTTCTGCGCTCGCATCGTGCGAGACAGGACGCCGAGCGGAGGCAGTTCGGCTTGCGCTACGACGACAACGATCTCGTCTTCTGCAACCCTAATGGAACGCCGTGGCCGCCCGAGACCTTCACCAAGCAGTTCGCCCAAATCACGCGATCGATCGGGATGAAGGGGTTTCGTTTCCACGATATACGCCATGCATTTGCAACGCTGACACTGAAGAACGGAACGTCGGTGAACGAGGTATCTCAGCTGCTCGGGCATTCCTCGCCAGTCATCACGCTGTCTACCTATGCTCACGTGATCGAGGGCGTCGCGCGCGACGCGGTCAACGTGCTGGCGAACAGCTTGATCGGGCGTCCGACAGGGACGGACGGCGCGTGAGCAAATGGTGAGCAAATGGCCTACGGCCACCGCTCCGTGAGCAAAGCCGTTCGCCGAAAGCACCCGTAAATAGAGGCACTTGGCGGGTCTTGGAGAGGTGGCAGAGCGGTTGAATGCGGCGGTCTTGAAAACCGCAGAACGTGACGAACGTTCCGTGGGTTCGAATCCCACCCTCTCCTAGGTTGCTCGAGGAGGTCGACATGAGCGTTGGTTCAACATTTGAAATTGCCGAGCTGCTGCATCAAGTCGGTGAGGTGCATCATACGGTCTTTGCCGACACCGACGGAAACGACGAGGATTGGGCGACCTTCTACTCGGATTGGCTGCTCGCGCACTCCGATCTCCCCAAGCTCCTCGCCCGGCGGCCCGTCCGCAGCCACCTGACGCGTGATCTGGTTGAGCTCGACGAGGAGTACACCAAGCTGGGTCCATCGCAACCCTGGTCGGCTTGGTACGCCGACCGGCTCGTCGCGAAGTACTCCGCGCCGTAGCGTCTGGGGTTCGCAATCGAGATTCGCCGGGCGCAAAGCGCGAGCGATTTCGCCCGATTCTACGCGCTCTTGATCGACTACGAACAAAGCCTGCCTGCCGACCTGCGGCATGGTCTCGTGCCGGACTTTGAATCGGTGCGTCGCGCCTACGGCGAACCCAACGGAGCATTCGTCGCGATGGACGAGGACGAAGCGGTGGGGTGCGTAGCCGTAATGCGCTTGGACGCGTCGCGGGCGCTCGTGCTGAGACTCTTCGTTAGGCCGAATGCTCGCGGCGGCGGGACCGGCCGCAAGCTCGTCGTCGCCGCGCTCGCGTTTGCGCGCGATCGCGGCTACGCGCGCCTCGTGCTCGATACGGACAAAGCGCGCCTGCCTGGAGCCTACCAGCTCTATCGTTCGCTCGGGTTTACCGAGTGCGAACCGTACGGACCGGTCGACTACGCGTCGCCGACCTACATGGACCTCGATCTGCGGGGCTAGCCGCCGTTCATGTCGAGAAAGAGCTCGGTCGCGAGGGCGATCAGAAAGCCGGCGCACATCGTGGCGGTCACGAACGCGGTAAGCCCGGTGCGTCGCAGAACCGTCCAGAGCTCGCCGATCACGAAGACTAATGCGCCGACGGCGATCGCGAGAAAGAACACCGACAGCGTCGGTGAGTAGAAGCTATAGCCGACGATCGTACCGATAAACGTTGGGCCACCGGCGATCAGTCCCGCCAGACCGATCAGCGCCCATGACGGAACGACGCGCCCGACGAGCGGCGCCGCCACGCCGAAGCCCTCGGTCGCGTTGTGCAGGCCGAAACCGACGATCAGCGCCAATGCCACCGCGGTCGCGCCCGACGCAGCCGACGCGCCGATCGCCAGTCCTTCACCGAAGTTATGCGCGCCGATGCCGATCGCGATGATCGCGGCGAGCAAAATTGGATTTTCGGCGTGCATCGCAGCCTTGCGGGAGAAGTACGAGGCCGCGCTGCCCAGGCCGACGAGACCAAGAAGCAGACCGACGATAAAGACCGCGATTAGCCCGGCCGGAAACGCGCCGCCGCCCGTATGCCATGCGTTGATGCCCTGTGAGATCGGGACGATCGCGTTCTGCGCGATCTCGACGACCAGGTAGAGAAGGATGCCGATGGCGAGCGCGTTGAGCAACGCGACGGTCTGCGCCGAAAGCCGCTGTGCGCGGGCGATCGGCAAGCCCAGAAAGATCGTGAATCCGGCGATCGCGCCCAGCAGCACCGTCATCCAGAAGCTCAACCCGCTGCGATTGCTCGCCGGCATCGCGGACTGCATCGCGGGCAGCATTGCGGTCAGCACGTTCGGCGTTCCCACGTAGTGAATCGCGGTGATGAGGCCGCTCGGCATCCCGTTGGCATCTTCGACGTGGTCCATGACATGGCAGTGGACCAGCCACGTGCCGGGCTTCGCGTCTGCTTTCACGACGACGTCGATGCGCTGACCGGGCGCGACGAGAACGGTGTCCTCGATGTCACGATAGTTGACGGGGGCCGCATCGCGCGCGACGATCTGCTGGTAGTGCCCGTGCGTATGCATGGTGTGAAACTCTTCGCCCGAGATGTTGATCCAGCGAATCCGGAACCGCTCGCCCGAGCGCACGTTCAACTGCTGCGTCGCGGGATATTCCTTGCCGTTGAGCGTGAACTCGTTCTCCGAGCCGCTGCGGATCTGCCAGGACGAGATCACTTCGAGAAAGTCGTGCGCGAGGCCGCGCTCGAGCGGACGCGGATGCGTCGGCTCGACGATAATTGCGCCGTACAGACCCGAATCGAGCATCGCTTCGTTGTCGTGCGTGTGATAAATGAACGTGCCGGGCTGGTCGGCGACGAACTGGTAGACGAAGTGACCGCCGTTCGGAACGAGCGGTTGCGAGATGCCGGCGACACCGTCCATCGTGACCGGAATGTCGTGAATGCCGTGCAGGTGGATCGAGTCGGGCGTCGCGTCGTCGTTCGTGTAATCGAGCACCAGCGTGTCGCCCTGATGCACGACCAGCGCCGGCCCGGGAACGACGCCGTTATATGTGTTCGCCATGACCGTCAAACCGGGCTTGAGCGTCCAGGGCGCGGCGCGTTCTACGAGGTGGAAGATTTTGGTGCGCCCGTGCACTTCGGGGATGGCTTGATAGGCACCGTCGGCGCGCCGGAAGACTGCCGACTCACCGGGCGCCGGCGTACTGACGGGTATCGGACCTTGGATCGGTTGCAAGCCAAGCGAGGTCGAGTTGGCGGACGACACATCGTCAGCGTCGGCCCACGCGGCCACCGGCAGCACGGCGCACGCCAGCAACGCGCATGCGATGAGAACCGGAAAGAGGCGAGCTCGCGGCGCGGACATCTTAGGTATGCCTAAGATTCACTGTAGGCACGCCTTCTCCTGGCTTGCGGCGAAGGTCCCAGCGGGAGGAAAAACGTGCCGGAGACAGAGCTAGAGCGGGAGCTGCGGGTGCCGCCCGGGCCGGCTTCGCAGGCGCTCGAAGACGTATTAAACGGGATCGCGGAGCAGAAAGGCGGTTGGCGCGGCTTCGCGCTACACGTACGACTGGCCGACCTTCATCTGCCCGACGTCGGCTACATCGCCATCCCGATCGCGCTGACGGTGCACAAGGACGCGGCGCAGCCCGAGAGTTTCAACGTGAGCTTCAGTTCCGTCAACTCGCCGGCGACTTTTCCGACCTTCCAGGGCAGAGTCTACGTAAAATCCGACGGACCGAGTCAGTCGCTTCTGCACCTGGACGGTACCTATGACGTCCCGCTCCATGTCTTCGGCAGACTCTTGGATGCAACATTGATCGCCGGCGTCGCGACGCGGACGCTCGAGAACTTCATCGACGATATTGCGGCCGCGTGCACGGCGACCGTCGACCAGCGCGAAGAGGAGTTCGTGCGCTACCGTTTCTACAGCCTGCACACTTAGGGGACGAACGTGAGCGCGCTGTGCGTCCAGTGCTGCGTCGTAGGGGGCGGTCCGGCGGGCATGATGCTAGGATTCCTGCTGGCTCGAGCCGGTGTCGAGGTCGTCGTCTTAGAGAAGCACGCCGATTTCCTGCGCGATTTTCGCGGCGATACCATTCATCCATCAACGCTCGATGTCATGGCCGAACTAGGCCTGCTCGACGAGTTCTTAAGACGGCCGCACCAAGAGGTCACGACGCTCTCCGGCCGCGTTGAGGATACGGTGGTCACGGTCGCCGATTTCAAACATCTTCCGACGCGGTGCAAGTTTCTGGCGTTCATGCCGCAGTGGGACTTCCTCAACTTCCTCGCCGAACAAGCGGCGCGTTTCCCGAGCTTTCACCTGTGCATGCAAACCAGCTTCGAGGATGTGCGGTGGAGCGGAGGGAGTGCCGTGGGCGCGCGCGCGCGCGGGCCGGACGGAACCGTCGAGATCGAGGCCGCGCTGACCGTCGGCTGCGACGGACGTGAATCGGCGGTCCGCGCGCGGGCCGGCCTGCGCAGCGTCGAGCTCGGCGCGCCGATGGACGTGCTCTGGTTGCGGCTGACCAAGCATTCGGACGACCCGCATGAAACGTTCGGATACATTCGCGGCGGGCGCATCATGGCACTCATCGATCGCGGTGCTTACTGGCAGTGCGCCTACGTGATTCCGAAGGGCACGTTCGCGGAGTTGCAGGGACATGGGCTTGACGAGTTTCGCCGCCAAGTCAGCGCGATCGTGCCCTTTCTGCGCGACCGCGTTGCCGAGATTCAGAGCTGGGATGACGTGAAGCTGTTGACGGTGCGCGTCGATCGCTTGCGCCGATGGTACCGTCCGGGCCTGCTCTGCATCGGCGACGCAGCGCATGCGATGTCGCCGATCGGCGGCGTGGGCATCAACCTCGCCATCCAGGACGCGGTGGCGACGGCCAACATCCTCGGCGAAAAACTGCGCCACGGTGCGGTTACGCCGCGCGACCTGCGCGCCGTACAGCGACGCCGCGAACGCGCCGCGCGGCTGACGCAGGGCTTGCAGCTCTTCATTCAAAGCCGCGTCATCGGTCGCGTCTTGGCCGATGGGCGCGCGCCGCTGCTCGGTCGAGTGCCATGGCTGATTCGCGCCCTGCCGTTCTTGCCGCGCGTTCCGGCGCGACTGGTCGGCCTGGGCTTTCGCCCGGAGCACGTCCAGGGCGCGAGTGCTAGGAGTGAGTCGAGTTAGCGAAGCGCAGGCCGGCCTTTTGGACCTCTTGGTACGGTAGGAGCCAGACCAGCGATTCGTCGTGCAGGTCGACGACCTGCACCCGGTTTCCGAACGGATCGACGAAATCGCATCGAAACGGCGGAATCAGCTTGATGCCGTACTTTTTGGTCAGCTTCTCGCGCACTTCTAAAACCTGCTCCTCATCGCGGACCATCAAGCCGAAATGACGCGTCCGGCTGGGCTGAAGTTTCTCGACCTCGAACATCGCTAGAAACTGATGCTCGCCCAGCTTGAAGAAGGCGTCGCCCTCGCCTTCGTCGAGCTTCTCCAAGTTGAACACGTCCTGATAAAATTCCACCGCTCGCGCGATATCGTCGACATCGATCGCGATGTGATTGACTCCGTAAACTTTGACGCTCATGGTTGCTTCTACCGATCGTTCAGGCGCAATGGTTGCACCAGACTCCATGCGGGCGTTTGAAAGGTTCGTCACGCCGCTTCGAGGGTTTGCGACCGAGTGGAGTTGAAAGAGCGCCCGCAAATGGGACGTGTAGTCGTTATCACGGTCGTAGCCACGCTTGCCGCGCTGCTGCTGCTGGCATACGTTGCCCTAAAAGCCGGCATGATGCCCGCCAATGCCGACGCCAAGCCGCCGAGGTTGGAGAGGTGGGCGGCCCGCGTCTCGCTGCACGCGTCGCTGGCCCGCGAGGCTCCGCGGACGCCCAATCCGATGGCATTGACCGATGACAATCTGATCGCGGGGATCAAGCTCTACGCGCGCGATTGCGCCGTCTGCCATGGCGCGTCCGACGAGAAGCCCTCGAACATCGCGAAGGGGCTCTACCAGAAACCGCCGCAGCTCGCCAAGGACGGCGTCGAGGACGATCCCGAGGGCGTCACCTATTGGAAGGTCACGCATGGCATCCGCTTTACCGGAATGCCTTCCTTTGGGAGGACGCTCTCCGACCAACAGCGCTGGCAGCTAACGCTCTTCCTCAAACATATGGATAGCCTCCCACCTGCGCCGCAACGCGCGTGGGAGTCCGTGAAGAGCCAGGCCGCGTCTTAGGGTGTTGGGTCGGCAACCGGAGCCGGCTGAACCGGCGTTGCCGAGAAGAGATACTGATCGGCGGTCGTGGGACCGGGATTCGGGAACGGCTGCGCCTGCGGCGTACCGTTAAGCACCGCGGGCGTTTCGGGATAGACCTGACCGCTGAACGACCCGTCCTTGTCGAGCGACCCCACCACATGGAGCCTTCCCTCTGGACCGGCTCCCAGGCCGAGATCGACGGTTGAGGGTCCGATGTCCAGCCAAATGTAGTTGCCGTCCTTTCCGCCGACCACCGGAATGTTCAACTTATAATAGGAAGTGTGGTAGAACCCGCGCACGGTTCCGGTTGGGAAGACCTGGAGATCGAGCCGTCCGGTGAGCGGGTATTGGGAGCCGTAGACCTGAGTGATCGCCGTGCTGAAGTGCATCTCGGTAGCCTGCTGGGCGGTCGCCGTTGTCACCAGACCGAGAAGAAGCAGGCTTACGAGCGCAATGTAGCTAGCGCACCGCAGCGTCAACGTCCATACCATTCCCATTGTTCCCTTTCGTTGAGCCATTCTAGGGAGTAGAGCGCTTCGCCCGGCGAGAACGTGACCGATTGTGGGACAGCCTGCCGAAATCGACCTGCGCGGGTTTCCGGTTTGGGAGCGCCCGGATCTCGTGCGAAAGGCACTCGACCGACTTCCATCGGGAGCCTCTCTAACCCTTATCACCGAGAACGAGCCACGCGCCTTGTCGGCGCGCGTCACGCAAGATCGGCCCGACCGCTTTGTGGTCGAAACTCGACGCGTGGCGAGTCGCGTGTGGCAGCTGCGTTTGACGCACCGGACGGGCGAGGCAAGCGACCGTAACTCGAGCGCGCACCACTTAGGACGCTGTTCGCCCTTCTCCGCGTTGGATGCGGGCGTCCGCGAAGAGCTTGCGGGAGCGGCGGTCTGGCAAACCGGGCGTCGCGGACAGACGCTCGTTGCCGAGAATATCGACTGGCCGTTCATCGGGATGGTCACCGAAGGCATCGTCGCGCGCGCGAACGGCGGCGGCCGCGAGCGCGAGCGCATCCTCTATGAGATCTTCCCCTACGAGCTATTCGGCGTTGCCGAGTACTTCGACCGCGGCTTGAAGATGGCGCGCATCGCGGTCTTCTCCAAGACGGTGCGCGTGCTCAAGCTTCCATGGGAGGTCGTCTCGCGCGTCGCGGCTCGCCATCCGGAACTCACGACGGCGCTCGGCATCGTCATGGCCCAGCGCCTGCGACTGCTGGCCGATGCATTGAGCGTGCAAGGGTCGTTGCCGATCCTCGGACGCATCGCGCGCGTCCTGCTTCCTTATGCGATGCCCGAGCGCGGATTGGTGCCCGCGGCGGCTACGCTCTCCTCGATCACGCAATCGCAGATCGCCGCCGCCGGCGGGACGGTCAAGGAGGTTGCAGCCCGCGCCATCGCCGAGCTCGAAGGACGCAACGCCCTGCGCCGCGAGCACGGACACATCCGCTACCTCGATCGCGAAGTTTTACTGGAATTGATCCAAGACGTCTCTTAAAGACTGATTTTTGCGAAGCCCGTGTAGGGCTGTAAAGCCGGTGGGATCGCGATCGATCCATCGGCCTGCTGGTAGTTCTCCAAGATCGCGATCATCGTGCGCCCCACGGCCAACCCGGAGCCATTGAGCGTGTGAACGGGCTCGGGTTTGCTCTGGGCGTCGCGACGAAAGCGGATCCCGGCTCGACGGGCTTGAAAATCCGTGCAGTTCGAGCACGAGCTGATCTCGCGGTAGCCGTTACCTGAGGGGAGCCAGACCTCGATGTCATAGGTCTTGGCCGCATTGAAGCCGGTATCGCCGGCGCACAGGACGATCACGCGATGCGCGAGGCCGAGTTCTTCCAGCAGCGAGCGCGCGTCCCACGTCAAGCTCTCGAGAGCATCGTCCGATGCTTCCGGTACGGCCAGCCATACCAGCTCGACTTTGTCGAACTGATGCAGACGCATCAGTCCGCGCGTGTCCTTTCCGGCGGCTCCCGCCTCGCGGCGAAAGCATGGCGTGTAGGCCGCGTACTTCCGAGGCAGCTCGGCAGCCTCGAGAATTTCGGCGCCGCGCAGGGCCGTCAACGGAACTTCCGCCGTCGGGATCATGAACAAGTCGGCTTCGGGGTCGCGAAACATCGCATCGGCGAACTTGCTCAACTGTCCGGTCGACCACATTGTGTCGCGCGAGACCAGCAATGGCGGCGCGATCTCGAGATAGCCGCGCTCGGTGGCGCGATCGAGGAAGAATGCGATCAGCGCGCGCGAGAGGCGCGCGCCGGCGCCGGTTAGCACGCTGAACCGGCTGCCCGAGAGTTTCGCGGCCCGTTCGAAATCGAGAATGCCCAGGCGCTCTCCAAGCTCCCAATGCGGCTTGGGATCGAAAGCGAAATGCCGCGGCTCGCCCCATCGGCGCAACTCGACGTTGGCTTCTTCGCCGGCGCCGTCGGGGACGGAGTCCTCGAGCAGATTCGGCGCGTTCTCCAACAGCGCGCGCAGGGGCGAGCTTGGCTCGGAAACAGCAAGCGCGCGAACGCGTTCTTCTCCCAGTTCAATCTCGCGTGAGAGCGCCTCAATTTGCTCGCGTAGCTCGCGTGCGGTGAGCGCCTTGTCCTTCGCCTTGGCGATCTGCGTCGAGAGCCGGTTCTTCTCGGCTTTCGCTCGCTCGACGGCGGTGAGCGAGGAGCGGTACTCTTCATCATAGCGCAGAACCTCATCGACCAACGATGGATCGAGCCCACGCCGGCGGAACGACCGTCGGACGCGGTCGGGCTCGCGACGAATGAGAGAGATATCTAACATGGAGAAGCGCGCCATTATGCAGTCTGCAAATGCAGTCCTACCCGCCGGCGGATTCGCCGACGAATCGCTGCTCGCGCCGCATCAGGCGGTGGTGGCCTTCTTCGCGCGCGCGAATCTCGAGGGGCCGACGATCGAGCGCGTCTCGGTGGACGACGCGTTGGGCCGCGTTCTCGCGCAGCCGATCCTGGCCGACGATGACTATCCCAATGCAGAGCGTTCGGCGATGGACGGTTTCGCGCTCGATGCCCGAAGCACGCCGGGTCGTTTCGAGATCGCCGGCATCGTGCCGATGGGTGCCGCGCCGGAGACCGCGATCCCACCGTCCTCGGCGATGCGAATTCCGACCGGCGGAGTGCTGCCGCGGGGTGCCAACGCGGTCATTCCGTTCGAGGACGCGAGCGTCGAAAACGGCGAGCTCGTCGTTGAGAATCGGTTGGAGATCGGGGTCAACGTCATCGAACCGGGCGCCGACATGCATCGTGGCGAGCAGCTGATCGAGGGCGGTCGACGCATCGGGCCGCCGCAGATCGGCGTGCTGACGACGCTCGGCGTCACCGCCGTCCCGGTCTTCCGCCGTCCGGTCGTCGCGGTGCTCTCGAGCGGGGATGAGCTGGTCGAACCATCCGCGCATCCGCAACGCGGTCAGATCCGCGATTCGAACCGGTACGCCGTCGCCGCCTCTTTGCGTGCTATGGGCGCGCAGCCGCGTCACTATCCGACCCTTCGCGACGAAGCGGAGGAGTTCGACGCCGCGCTCGCGCTGGCGTTGCAGGAGTGCGATGGACTGGCCGTTACCGGCGGATCGTCGGTCGGCGAGCGCGATCGTCTGCCCGAAGCGGTGGCGCGCCTCGGCGAGCCCGGAATCATCGTCCACGGTTTGCGCGTAAAGCCCGGCAAGCCAACGCTCTTCGGCGCGGCGCGCCGGAAACCGATTCTCGGATTGCCCGGCAATCCTACGTCGGCATTGATGATGCTCGACGCGGTCGCCGAGCCAATCGTCGCTGCTCTCACCGGCGCGCCGGTCGCAAGAGCGACGATTCGCGCGCGCTTGGCGACGCCGGCGCGCAGCCGCTTGGGTTGGACCTGGTACGTTCCCGTGATGCTGCAGCATGACGGAGACGCCCCTTTGGCGCATCCCTTCGCCGTGCGCTCGTTCTCGGTGAGTCAAACGGCGCAGGCCGATGGATATCTCATCATGGGCGAGCGCGATGAGGAGTGGCCGGCGGGGGCGCTGGTCACGGTCTACCGTTTCATAGGGAGCTGAAGAGGAGTGATTCGACCGACACGCGCCGTCGAAGCGATTCCCGCGACAACGCCGTTTATCGGCCCGGAGCAGCTGATGCGCGAGACGCGGCAGCGCGAGCTCGTGCGTTTGGGCGCGAACGAGAGCGCCTTCGGACCGTCGCCCAAGGCCATAACGGCGATGAGCGGCGAGCTGGAACGCCTCTCTTGGTACGGCGATCCCGAATCACTGGATTTGCGCGACGCGCTGGCGGAGAAGCATCGCTGCCGCGACGCGCAGATCCTGGTCGGCGCGGGGATCGACGATCTCATGGGCTTGGCGGTGCGCGCCTACGCGGGTCCCGGGGACAGCGCCCTGACCACGCGCGGTACATATCCGACCTTCAACTATCACGTCGTCGGCTACGGAGCGCGATTGCTGGAGGTGAGCTATCGTGATGACGGTTCGCCCGATCTCGACGCGCTGCTTTCGGTGGCGCACCGCGAACGTCCGTCGATCGTCTATCTCGCGAATCCCGACAATCCCAGCGGGCGATTCTTCGGCCGCCACGAGGTGCAGCGCTTCTACGAAGCGCTGCCGGAGAGCAGCCTGTTCCTGTTGGATGAGGCCTACGCCGATTTCACCGACGAACGGGATCTGCTGCCCTCGATCTTCGAGGACCGTCTGATTCGGCTGCGCACGTTTTCGAAGGCCTACGGCATGGCCGGAGCGCGGATCGGCTACGCCCTCGCAACCGAGCGCAACGTGCAGACCTTTCAAAAGATTCGGCTCCAGTACGGGATCAATCGCAACGCGCAGATCGGCGCGCTGGCCTCCCTCCAGGACGATGATTTTCGCGACTTCGTGGTGCGCGAAACGGCGCGCGCGCGCGATGATTACTATCGCCTGGCCCGCGAGCTCGGCTACGGATACATCGAGTCGCGGACCAACTTCGTCTGCATCGACATGGAATCGGCCGAGCGCGCAACGCGCGTGATGAACGAACTTTTGCTGCGCGGCGTGTGGATCCGCAAGCCGGGGGCGCCGCCGCTCGATCGCTACATCCGCGTGAGCGCCGGGACGGAAACGATGCGCCAAATCTTCGCGCGCGCGCTGCGCGCCGTGTTGGACGAAGTTGGCGCTGAGGCTCCTACACGGTGAGGTATGCGATCGTCTCCGACGTCCACGGGAATCTCGAATCGCTGGAACGCGCGCTTTCGCTCGTCGTGCCGGACGACGAGCTGGTCTGTCTCGGGGATAGCGTCGGGTATGGCCCCAACCCTAACGAATGCGTGGAGCTCTTGCGCCGGCGCGCTCGACACGCGGTGCTGGGCAACCACGATCTCGCCGCCATCGAAAACTTCGGCGTCGAGAACTTCAACGACGCCGCGCGCGCGGCGATCGGCTGGACGCAGAAAGCCTTGAACGAAGGCACCCGGGCATGGCTCAACGGGTTGCCCTACGAGCTGCGCTTCCCCGATTTCCTATTGGTTCACGGCGCCCCAGTCAGCTATTTCGAATACATCCTCGACAAGGACGCAGCGGCACGCGCCTTCGCGCGCACTGACGCGCCGGTGGTCTTCATCGGACATACCCACATTGCCGAATACTGGACGCGCGAACCTGACGGATCGATTGGCCACCGGCACATGCAGCACGGCGGCGAGCTCCAACTCGAAGAAGGGAAGCGATATATTATCGACGTCGGCAGCGTCGGGCAGCCGCGAGACCTCAACCCGCAAGCCTCGATCCTCTTCTACGACCCGCAGGCGCGTCGCGCGAAATGGGTGCGCTACGAATATCCGATCGCGCAGGTTCAACGCAAGATCCGCGCCGAGCACTTGCCGGAGTATCTGGCCGACCGGCTCGAGGCCGGCCGCTAAGGCGGAAACCCCTGATGGGCGATGTACCTTTCGACGATGGCAACTGCTTTGCGTGCGGACCGGCTAATCCGATCGGCATGCACGTGCACTTCGATCGGAACGGCGATGGGGGTGTGTCGGCTCGCGTAACCCTCGCCTCGCATTATCAGGGATGGCGCGGGATCGCTCACGGAGGCATCGTGATGGCGCTGCTCGACGAGGCCATGGCGCACGCGGCCGGATTCGCGGGACATCGCGGCGTGACGGCGACGGTCGACGTGCGCTTTCGCAAACCGGTTCCGCTCGAGCAGCCGGTCGAGGCGCGAGGACGAGTCGTCTGGCAACGGCGCAACGTGCTGGGTGTTGAGGCCAGCGTGCTCGACGCCGCCGGAAACGTGCTCGCGCACGCCGAGGGACGCTTTGTCTCCCTCGGCTCGCTCGCAGCGGCCGACGATCGCCTGCCGCGCAGTTTCGGGTAGATGAAGCAAAGCACTGCAACGGTCGAGAATCGGCGCGCGCGCCACGAGTACCACATCCTCGAATCGGTCGAAGCCGGCCTCGTCCTGACCGGTACGGAGGTGAAGTCGGTGCGCGCCGGCGGGGTGAGTTTGAGCGAAGCTTATGCGCGCTTTCGAGACGGTGAGGCTTGGCTCGTCGGCATGCACGTTCCACCGTATCGAGCCGGGAGTTTCTCGAATGCCGAGCCGAACCGTCCGCGCAAGCTGCTGCTGCACAAGGATCAGATCGTGCAACTCCAGAGCCGCGTTGCCGAGAAGGGCTTGACCGTCGTCCCGCTGCGCCTTTATTTCACGCGGGGCAAGGCAAAGGTGCAGCTCGGGGTGGCTCGCGGCAAGAAGTTGTGGGATAAGCGCGCGGACGCCGCCAAGCGCGACGTGCAGCGCGAAATCGCGCGGCACGTCCGCCGTTAGTACGCCGTGCGGCGGACGTCGGCACGAAGGGCAACGTCGCGGACGCGCGCGATCGTCGCGGCGAGATCGAAACCGGCGCCGACGATGCGCGCGGCCTCGTACGCTCGTTCGCCGAGCTCGCGGCGCGCCCGCGCCGCGGCCGCGTCGATCGCCACGCTCTCGACCGCAAAACGCGGCGCGTGATAGCGCGCGCGCAGCGAGGTGCAAGCGGCGAGCAGCGCCGCCGCGCTGGCGGGATCGTTCCCAGCGGCGGCGACCTGGGCGAGGCATTCCGCCGATACGATCGCAAGCTCGATGTCGCCCAGCGTCTCGACGAAGCTTACCAGCTCGCGGGCGAAGCGCCGCGCGCCGCCCAGATCGTTGCGTGCCAGGGCGATCTTGATCGAGAGCTCGCAGGCATGGGCGACATAATACGGTGGATTGGCGGCCTCGCGGTAGCAACGGAGGGCATCCTGGACGAGAATGTCGGCGGTCTCGGTCTCGCCTTCGGCCAGGGCGCAGGCACCGAGATTCGCAAGCGCCAGCGCGGTGTCGCCCGTCGCACCACAAGTGCGAAATCCGTCGATTGCACGATCCAGCCGGGTTCGCGCCTGCGACAACCGGTTCGCGCTGAGCGCCACCGTGCCGAGCGTCGCTTCGGCAAACGCGGTGAGATAGGCGTCTGTGTCCTTGACGCGATCGAGCGCCTCCAATGCCAGTTCGTGTGCTTCGTCGAAACGGCCGATCATCCGCAGCGCATTCGCGGTATAGATGCAGGCAAAGAAGATGCGCTGCGCTTCTTGCGTCTCTCGCGTCGCTTCCAACGCCTGCGCTGCAAGCTCGTAGGCCGCTTGGAAGTCACCGAGATTGCGGGTCACGATATAGAGACCGTAGAGCGCGCGTCCGCGCAAATAGGAATCACTCCCGACCTTCTCCAGTGCGGTCCGCAGCCAGAACGCGCCCTCCGCGCTTGCGCCTCGATCGAACCAATATCGCGTGAGTCCGAAGGCGATATCCAGGCCGGCGGCGGCGTCGTTGTCGTGGAAGAAGATGCCGAGCGTAGCGCCGATGTCGGCCCATCGCCGGGAGATCTCTTCGAAAGCGGCCTGGGGCGCCGGCCCCGCCATCGCGCCGGCGCGCTCGCTGACGAAGCGATGGGTCAAGGCGGCGAAACGTTCGGCAAACGCTCTGAACTCTTGTTGTTGCGAAAGCATCTGCTGCGCAAAGTCGCGCAGCGGGCGTAGCAGGAGAAAGACTTCGCCGCTCTCGTCGAGCCGTTCGAGTAACGAGAGGTCGACGAGCTTAGCCAGCGCTTGCGCGACTTGCGCGAGCGACGACTCGCCGTCGAGTTCGGCCGCGTCCGCACTCGTGAACGTGCTCGGAAAAATGCCGATCCGCCGGAAGACGCGTTGCTCCGCGGGCGAGAGCAAGCGATAGCTCCAAGCGAACGTCGCCGCGAGCGAGCCGCCGCCGGCGGCCGACCCGGCGAGCACGTCGAGGCCGATTCCCAAGCGCAGGGCAAGCTCGTGTGGGCTCATCACACGGGCGCGTGCCGCCGCGAGCTCGAGCAGGAGGGGAACTCCATCGAGCCGGCGGCAAATCGAGGCGATGCTCGCGTGATCGGTCGCGGTGGCTTGCGGGCGCAGCGCCTGGAGCCGGGCGGAGAAGAAGTCCATCGCAGCCGGCAATTCGAACGGTTCCAGGCGCCAGACGCGCTCGTGTTGGGCGCCGAGCGGAGCTCGACTCGTGGCCAGCACGCGCAGATCCTTATTCGTCTCGAGCAGCCGGTCGATCAGCAACGCGCAGCGCGAGATCGTGCGCTCACAGGCGTCGAGCACCAGCAGCACGCGGCGAGCGTCGAAGATTTTGTCGAGCGGCGTCGCGCCGGCCGGCGCCAACGGATTCATGACCGCGAGTATCGCCGGCTCGACCAGATCGGCTTGCGTGACATTGGAGAGATCGACGAACCAGACGCCGTCGTCGAATCGCGCCGCAAGCTCGTGTGCGAGGTGAAGTGCCACCCGCGTCTTGCCGATGCCGGGCGGTCCGGCGATGGTGACGCAACGCGCGAGATCGAGCATCGAGCTGATGCCGGCCACGTCGCGCAAGCGGCTCCGCAACGGCGCCGGCGGTTGGGCCGGCACCGAACCGAGCAGCGAGCGATGCGCTTCGTTCAGTTCGGGGAGAGGCTCGTCGTCGAGCGAAGCCAGAAAGTCGAGAAAGCGCCGGCAGAGACGCAGCGCGCCGGCGCGTCCGATCAGCGCGCGGGCGCGGCGAAGAACGTCCGGAACGAGCTCTTGGCGCTCCGGTTCGAGCCGGATCAACTCGCAGATGTTGTAGAATGCTTCGTTGAGATTTGCGTCGTCGAGTTTCTGAGCGATCAGACGCTCGAGCGTCCGCGCCTGCACGGCCGCCAGCCGCCCGCGCTCGCGCGCGAGCTCGGGATCCTCTTGGGCCCACGCTTCATCGAGCAGCGGCGCATAGAGCTGCGACGCTTCCTCCCATCGGCGCTCCGCGACCAGCCGTTCGTACTCGTCGACGTCGAGCCACGTGACGGCGTCAGGGCCAAGGGCCAGCGCGGTCTTCGTCGTCACGAGGGGTTCGAAATCCGGCCTGACGCGAGCTAGGGCGTTCTTCAGGTTGTAGACCTGCTGGCGCAACTCGTACAGGAGATCGCCGCTGCCTCCGCGCGGCCACAAGCGTCGTGCGAGCGCCGCTCGCGCGACGGGATGGCCGCGCGCCAACGCGAGCGCGGCGAACAGGCCAAGCATCGGCTCTGGACCCGTGAGATGGATCGGCTTGCCCTCAATAGCAAAGCGCATCCGTCCCATCAGCCAGACGGCGAGTCGCATGATAGCGTTTTCAACGAAGCCGAGCGCTTTCCCGACGCTGGGCTGACGCCCGCTGGTTAGAATGACCCGCGTGAGGGATGCATTGTGCGCGGCCATCACACAGGGATCGCTCGAGTGCGTGGCGACCGCGCTTGCCCGGGGCGCCGACCCGAACGAGCACGACGCCGACGGGACGCCGCCGCTCCATCATGCCGCCGACCGCGGCAGCGCGGCGCTCGCGCTCCTGCTGCTCTGTTATGGAAGCGATCCCAACGCTTGCGACGCCTCGGGCGCGACCGTCTTGCACCGGGCTGCCCTCAACGCGCATGCCGGCATCGTGGCGCTGTTGCTGCGCTACGGCGCGGATCCCAACGCGGTCGACAGTTATGGCGAAACCCCGCTCCACTACCTGGGCTTTGACTGCGAGGAAGAGACGATCGCAATGCTGCTCGCCTTCGGCGCCGATCCGAACGCGCGCGATGCCGCCGGCGCGACCGCGTCGCAGCGAATCCTCGAGCGTGCCGGCTTACGCCTACGCGCGCTGATTGCTCCGCTAAGAGATAACGCGCCGCAAGTTGAAGTCTGTCCGCGATGCGAGGGGCCCGTCCGGAACGCGCCGTCGAACAAGTCGTAACATCCAACGGCGTAATTCACTCCGGCGAGCGCGTCCTGATGGCATGCAGCGGAGGACCCGATTCAGTGGCATTGGTGGCCGCGCTGCATGCGGTCTCAACACGCATCGCCCTGCACTTGCGCATCGGACACGTCAATCACGGCGTCCGCGCGTCGGCCTGGCAGGACGAGTGCGTCGTGCTGCGGATTGCCGCGACCTACGAGCTTCCCGTTGACGTCATTGCGCTGCCGCACGGCTCGGGCAACGAGCAACGACTGCGCGAAGCGCGCTACGCCGCCCTGATCGATGCGGCGCAGGGCCATCACTGCACGGCGATCGCGACCGCGCATCACGCCGAGGACCAAAGCGAGACCGTGCTATTGGCCTTGTTGCGGGGATCGGGCCCGTCGGGTCTCGCTGGGATGCCGGCTCGCCGCCGGCTGCGCCAGGGGCTCGACCTCGCGCGGCCGCTCCTGAGCGTTCCATCCGAGGTGTTGCTGGAGTATTGCCACGCGCGCGCGCTGCCGTTTGCGGTCGATCCGACCAATGCCGATACCGGCCTGCGCCGCAATGCCGTGCGCGAAGCGCTCGAGGCACTGCGCCCGCTCTTCCCCGGTCTCGACGGGGCGGTCGCGCGGGCCGCCGAGCTGGTGCACGCCGAGCGCGAGGCGAGCGATCGCGCCGGCCTGCGCCGGCGCGTCCGCGAACGTCTGGCCTCTCAAGGGGAGCTGCGCGACATCGACTTCGCGCACGTCGAGGCGGCGGTGCGGGCCCTGGAGGGCGGCCGGACCGGCACCTTCCACATGAAGCCTGGGCTTTGGCTGAAGATCGAGCAGGGGTCCATCGCGGGTATCAAGAGAGAGTGAAGACGCTGGGGTACGAGGAGGCGATTGGGCGCCGTCTCTATACGCCGGCGCAGATCGCCCGGGCGATCGAGCGGCTAGCCGGTCAGATCGCCACGGATCACCGGCGGCAACCGCTCGTGCTGCTTGGAGTGTTGAAGGGGGCGCTGTGTCTATGCGCCGATCTCTCGCGCGCGCTCGCCGGGGAGGCGGACGGTCCAAGCGAGATAATGGTCGACTATATCTGCATCGAACGGTATGGACCGTCGAGCGTGGGCGGTGCTCCGCGCCTGCTCATGGACCACAGCGTGCCGATCGATGGGACGCGCGTCGTGTTGGTTGAAGACATCGCCGACAACGGCCGGAGCTTGGAGTTCCTCCGGGGGCTTCTCGGAGAGCGCCGGCCCGCAAGCCTGCGCACCTGCGTTCTCTTCGATAAGCGAGGGCGGCGAGAGGTCGGCGTTCCGCTCGACTACGTCGGTCTCACGGTGCCCGACTCATTCGTTATAGGTTACGGTTTAGACTATAAGGAACTCTACCGCAACCTTCCCTACCTCGCCGAGCTTCGAGAGAATTAACGGTTTAACGCGAAACGTGAGCAAGCATCTCAAGTCTATCGTCCTGATCATCCTGGCGGTCGTCGCCGTTTTCATCATCGTCGAGAAGTTCGTTCAGCCCAGCGAAGGCGCGACGCGGCTCGATTACGGCGCATTCTACCAGAAGCTCGAGGCGGGCCAGGTTCAGTCGTTCCACGCCACCGGTCTGGGCGCAACCGGCGAGCTGGTCAACGGCACCAAGTATACCGTCGCGGTTCCAAACGTCGACCAGACCTTCGTCAACGAAGTCTACCGGAAGATCAAGAGCGGCGCGATCAGCTTCGACCAGCAGTCCAACGCCGGGCTCCTGTCCAGCCTCTTTGCGCTGGCGCCGCTGGCGATCACCGTGCTTTTGCTCTTGTTCATTCTGCGTCAGGCGCAGAGCGGCGGCAGTCAAGCTCTGTCCTTCGGGCGTTCGCGCGCCAAGATGCTCTCTGAAAATCGGCCCAAGGTCACGTTCGTCGACGTCGCCGGCGTCGATGAGGCAAAGGAAGAGCTGGCCGAGATCGTCGACTTCTTGAAGTATCCGAAGAAGTATCAATCGCTGGGCGCGCGCATTCCGAAGGGCGTGCTGCTGCTGGGACCGCCGGGAACCGGCAAGACCCTGCTGGCGCGAGCGATTGCAGGCGAGGCCGGCGTGCCCTTCCTCTCGATCTCCGGCTCCGATTTCGTAGAAATGTTCGTCGGCGTCGGCGCATCACGCGTTCGCGATCTTTTCGATCAAGCCAAAAAGTCGGCACCGTGCATCGTCTTCATCGACGAGATCGACGCCGTCGGGCGCCAGCGCGGCGCCGGTTTGGGCGGCGGTCACGACGAGCGCGAGCAAACGCTCAACCAGCTGCTGGTCGAGATGGATGGGTTCGATCAGAACACCGGCGTGATTCTCATTGCGGCGACCAACCGCGCCGACGTGCTCGACCCGGCATTGCTCCGCCCGGGGCGCTTCGACCGCCAGATCGTCGTCGGCCGAGCCGATTTCAAAGGCCGCGAGAAAATTCTGGAGGTCCACGCGCGCAACAAGCCGCTCGGCAAGGAAGTCTCGCTCGAGACGCTGGCTAAACGCACGCCGGGCTTCTCGGGCGCAGATCTCGAGAATCTGCTCAACGAGGCGGCGTTGCTCGCAGCCCGCAAGAACAAGAATCTCATCGAGATGATCGACTGCGACGAAGCGATCGATCGCGTCATGGTCGGCCCGGAGCGCAAGTCGCTCGTGATGTCGCAAAAAGAAAAAGAGGTCACCGCCTTCCACGAGTCGGGCCACGCGATTATCGGCGGAATGCTGGAGAAGGCCGACCCCGTTCACAAGGTGACGATCATTCCGCGCGGGATGGCGTTGGGGATCACTTGGTCGCTGCCCGAAGACGATCGGCACAGCCGTACCCGCGAGGAACTGCTCGCCGAGATTACCATGGCGATGGGCGGACGGCTTGCGGAGGAGATCAAGTTCGGCGACGTCACAACCGGAGCCAGCAACGACTTCGAGAAGGCGACCGAGCTGGCGCGCCGGATGGTAACCCAGTACGGAATGAGCGAGCTTGGACCGATACAATTCGGCCGCGGTGCTCACCAGGTCTTTCTCGGGCGCGATTTCGGCGACGAGCGCAACTATTCAGAAGAGGTCGCGAGCAAAATCGACGCCGAGGTGCGTAAGATCATCGAGTCCTGCTATGACAACGGCAAGCGGCTGCTTAAGGATAATTGGGACAAGGTCGAGCGAATGGTCGCGTCGCTCCTCGAATACGAAACGGTCGAAGCCGAAGAAGTTCAGGCGATCCTCGACGGGCGCGCCTTCGATCGCGAACGCGGCATCGAGGTGATGCCCACGCCCGAGACACAGAGCGATCGTCCCGTCGCGGAGGAGCCGAAGCGGGCCGAGAAGCCATCGCGCCTCCCGCCAAAGATCTCGCCGGAGCCGGCATGAGTCGCGCCTTCCGCGCGGCGGCGTTCTTCTTCGCGGCGTCGCTGCAGCTGGGCGTGGCCATGCCCGCAATCGCCGGCGCACAGCAGACCGGTCCTCTGCCGCGCGGAGGATCCTACGTGCTCGATCCGGATCCTACGGTCGGATCGGGTGCGATCGGCCTGTGGTTCCGCGCGCCCGGGGCAGGTTACGACAACGCGACACCAGGCATCTTGCACTTGGCCGCGACGGCAGCCGCGGTTGCGCCGCTCGCGAGCGGCAAGTCGCTTTACGCGCTCGTGCACAGTCTCGGTGGCGAGCTGAACATCCAAGTCTTTCCGGATATCGTCGGCATCGGTGCAGTCGTTCCGGCTTCGGGAACGCGCCAAGTCGTCGCCGCGATGACGGCCGCCTATTTCGCTCCGAACATCGATGATGCAGCGCTCAAGACCGCTCGTGAGAACGCGGCCGTGCTCGGCGTGCAGGAACGGTACGAGTCCGACAACACGCTCCACGACCTGCTCTTCAAGCAGCTCTTCGAGAACGGACCGGCCCACTATCCGCCGCTTCCGACCGCGCTTTCGCAGCTGACGCGGATCACGACCGCGCAGGTCGAAACCTTCGCAAAGCGCGCCTTCCGCGCCGACAACGCCGTGTTGACGCTGACCGGTGACGTCGATGCCTCGGCGATCACCGCCGTCACCGACGGGAACGGCGTCGGTTCGATGGATTCGCCGTACGACTCAAAGCTTGCCGCCGATCCGGCGCCGACCAGCGCCCCGGCGCCGATCGACGGCGTCGGGTTGGCCTGGGTCGGCCCGCCGATCTCCGACGAAAAGGCGGCGACCGCGCTGGATTTCATCGCCGACTATCTCTTTCGCGATGAGACCGGCGTCGTTTCGAAGATCATCGATCAATCCAAGGGTGACACGCTGCTCGTCGGCCAGTTCGTTACGCTGCACGATCCGGGCGTCATGGTCGTAACGATCGGCGGCGACAACAAGAAGCAGGCCGAGCAGCACGTTCTCGACGCGCTGACCAAGCTCGAGCAGCCGATGGACCAACAGGTCTTCAACGCGGCGCGCGAGGCCTTTCTTTACCACGTCGCATCCGATACGCAAACACCTCAGGAGCGGGCCGACAATCTCGGCTGGTACACGGTCGAGGGCAACACGGCGTACGCTCCCGGACTCGCGAACGGCGAGTACGAGCGTGCCGTGCGCGCGCTCGATCCGCAGTACGTTGCCGAAGTCGTGCGCCGCTATCTACGCAATCCGGTTGTGGTGAATCTCGTCGCAGCCGCCTCCGAGGACAAGGGAAACTCGCAATGACCCCCTCTCGCTTGCTCTG
>JASHXG010000102.1 GCA_030043675.1 Vulcanimicrobiota bacterium | reverse complement strand
CTCGACGCGCGACGTCAGCGCCGTAGTCAAAGTCGCGCGCGAATGCGGCGAGCCGATCATTGCGCGCGGCGCCGGCACGGGATTGTGCGGTGGCGCCGTTCCGATCGTCGGCGGGGTCGTCATCTCGTTCGCGCGCATGAATCGCATTCTCTCACTCGACGCGCGAAACTATCGTGCGCACGTGCAGCCGGGCTTGATCAACCTCGATCTGTCGGTTCACGTCGCCTCCGACGGCCTCTTTTACGCGCCGGATCCCGCATCGCAGAAGATCTCGACGATCGGCGGGAACATTGCGACCAATGCCGGAGGACCGCATTGCCTCTCCTACGGCACGACCGTCAACCACGTGCTTGCGCTCGAAGTCGTGGACGATCGCGGCGAGGTGTTTACGACTAGTTGCGACGAGCCGGGATACGACCTGACCGCGGCACTCGTCGGCAGTGAAGGAACGCTCGGCATCGTCACCAGCGCTTGGGTCCGTCTCATGCGTCTGCCCGAAGCCGTGCGGGTTTGGGTTGCGGCCTTCGGCGACATCGATTCGGCGTCGGCAGCGGTTTCGGCCATCATCGCGGCCGGCATTGTGCCGACCGCGCTCGAAATGATGGACGCGGTCATCACGCAGGCGGTCGAGGCCGCGTTTCATGCCGGCTATCCAACCGACGCGGCCGCCGTCTTGCTAATCGAGAATGCCGGCTTCGAGGACGATATGGCGGCGTGCGAAAGCGCGATTGCGTCCATCGTGAAGGAGCACGGCGCGCTTTCCTGGCGCGCCGCCCGCACCGCGGAGGAGCGGGCCGCGCTCTGGGCCGGCCGAAAGGGCGCGGCCGGCGCTACCGGACGAATTGCTCCGAACTACTACACCCAAGACCTGTGCGTGCCGCGCAGCAAACTGCCGCAGGCTTTGCGGGCCGTCGAAGAGGCCGCGACCGAACATCGCATCACGGTGGGCAACGTCTTTCACGCCGGCGATGGGAACCTGCATCCGCTGCTCATGTACGACAAGCGCCGGCGTGACCAGGTGGGCGCGGTCGTCGAAACGGGCAATGCGATCTTGCGTTCGGCCATCGATCTCGGCGGGACGATCAGCGGCGAGCACGGCGTCGGCTGGGAGAAACGCGAGGCGATGACGCGCGTTTACTCGACCGCGGATCTCGCGACGATGGCACGCGTGCGCGACGTTTTCGATCCACAGCGCGCGCTCAACCCGGAAAAGATCTTTCCCAGTGGCGCGCGCTGTCCCGAGGTCACGCCACCGTGAGGGCGGTGGCGGAGCGGACGGCGCCGGAGAGCGTCGAGGCGCTGAGCGAGGTCCTCGCGCGCTGCGACCGCGAGCGCCGGAAGATCCTGATCGTCGGCGGCAACACGCTGGCCGGCATGGGATTTCCGCCCGAACAGCTCGACGTGACGCTGCTCACGTCGGGCCTGGCCGGCATCGTCGCCTACGAACGCTCCGATCTTACGATCGCCGCGCAAGCCGGAGCGACGATACAGATGGTCGGCGCGCTGCTCGCGGCCAACGGCCAGTTCGTCCCATTCGACGCTCCGCGGCCGCAGTATGCAACGCTTGGCGGCACGCTGGCTGCGGGCTGGCTTGGCCCGCGCCGGCACCTCTACGGGCGTCCGCGCGATTATGTGCTGGGATCGACGGTCGTCTTGGCCGACGGCACGATTGCACGCGCCGGCGGTATGGTGGTCAAGAATGTCGCGGGCTACGATATGAGCCGGCTCTACGTCGGCTCGTTCGGAACGCTCGGCGTGCTGGCGCAGGTAAATCTCAAGACGCTTGCACGTCATCCGCGCGCGCGGGTGTTTCTCGCGCCGCTGCCCGAGCGGACGCGCGCGCGCGCCTGCCATCAGCTTGGCGCGCTTGAGATTCGGCCGGCGGCGGCGTTTTGGATCGAAGGTTTTCACAATGCCGTCGACGGTGAGGCCGGGCCTGACGGGCGCGTCGTCGTCCTGCTCGAGGGCAGCGAGGCACTGCTCGAGCGCGCCACCCGTGACCTTCGCTCGGCGCTCGGCCGGGCGGGCGTGCCGGAGACGCGCATCGTTGACGCCGGAGCGCGCGAATCGTTCGAGCGGGTGATCGACTCCTACGTTGCATCGCTGGGCGAACGTTCCGTCACCTATCGCCTCTACGGCACTCCTGACGAGTCCGAGCGCTGCGTACTAGCTCTGCAAGAGCTTGCACAGCGCTTCCTCCTGCGCGCCGAGTCGATCGTCGACGTCATGAACGGCGACATCGTGCTGCGCGTGAGCGACCTGGATGCGCACGCGCTCGGAGCCAAGATCGAAACGTTCGACGACGCGCTTCACGAGCACGAGCCGCAGGCCCAAGTCGTGGCCGGCGATCACCCGCATCGCGTCTACCTGCGCGTCTGGGGCGCGCCGCCTTCATCCATCGAGCGCATGCGCGCGCTCAAGGCGCGCTTCGATCCAAATGGGACGCTGAATCCGGGGCGCTTCGTCGGCGGAATATAGTGTAGTGGCCTGAAGTGAAGGTCTGCGTTCTGGGCGGCTCGGGTTTCATCGGGACGCATGTGGTCGCAGCGCTGCGCGCACGGGGCGACGACGTCACGGTCGCTTCGCTGCGCGATCCGCAAGAAGCCGCGCGCCAAGCCGCCGCGTGCGAGGCGATCGTCAATCTTGCCGGCGAGCCGATCGCGCAACGCTGGAACGTCTTCGTCAAGCAACGCATCCTTCACAGCCGCGTCGAGGCGCC
>JASHXG010000101.1 GCA_030043675.1 Vulcanimicrobiota bacterium | reverse complement strand
GGAAATACGAGGTAGGATACTTCGCCGAAATCTTGACGAACTTGCGCGGCTTCTGCGAGTAGTCGAAGCAATCGATGATGCTGGCGGCGCGCTTATCGCTGGTTCCGATTCGCCCTAGGTCCCAGTTGTTTTCGATGTACTTCAGGATGCTGCCGAACTCGTACTGGGTTTTGGAAATGTAGCCGCGCTTGGCGTAGGGCGAAACGACGATCATCGGGACGCGGAAGCCGAGACCGCCGTAATCGAGCTGCTTGGGGTTCAGATTATCGTAAAAGCCGCCCCAATCGTCCCAGAGGATGACGATCGCGGTTGACTTCCACTCCGAGCTCTCGCCGATGGCGTTGACGACGCTGGCGACCCACGAGGGTCCGGTATCCGAGCCCGTGGCGGGATGGTCCGACTCCGGTTCGTCGGGCACCAGCCAGGAGACCGCCGGGAGCGTCCCCTTCTTGATGTCCTTGAAGATGTTGGTCTGCGGCGTCGAGACGTTTTTGGTCCATTCTGGGCCATCGTACACGGCCTTGATCGCGCTAAAGGCGCTCATCTCCTTGCCGAAGATCGTGCAGCACATCGGCGGAACGTAGTACTTCCAGGATACGCTCTTGGCATCGAGCACGTCGCGCAGCGTACGGTAGGTCAGGCAAGGAAACGGGCCAATGTACCCCTGAAAGACGCCATCTTTGGTGACGAGCGCGGTCTCGGTGCCCTTCGGCGCGTTGCAGCCCCAGGGATCCGCGCTCGGCAGGTTCACCAGCGCTTCATTGGGCGAGACGACGGTACCGCCCGCGATCAGATCCTGATGCGCCGTGAAGCTGCTGCTGCCTTGCGTCGTGAACATGTGCTCGGCCAGCACGTACTGCTGCGCCATATCCCAATACGGCTTGATCTGCGCAGGTTTGGTGTACATGTACGGATAGGAGCAATCGGCTCCGCTCGTTCCCGGAACCAGATCGAACCCGTCCATCTTGCCGCCGTCTCGGTCTGTGACGTAATCTTGATAGCTGTGTCCGAGGTCCGAAGGAAGAACCAGATCTCGCGCTTGCAGCTTGATCGTCGTTTCTTGGTCGAAACCGCATGACGGAGCCTTCTCCGCCTGGCCGGTCGTAGTTCCATCGGTGCCGGGGAAGGTCGCGAAGAAATCGTTGAAGCTGCGATTCTCTTGAATCACGATTACGACGTGGCGGATCGGGCTTGCAGCCGGTGGCGGCTCCGAGTTTTCACCGGGAAGCATTGCTGCGGGCAGCGAGCTCGAACCGCCGCCGCAACCGGCAACGATTGTAGCCGAGAGAAGCACGAGAAAGAGCAACCAGCCACTAGCGCGCGCCATCACGTGGTGATTGCCCGCCGTCGCTGCGGCGACCTCCCGCACGGATGCGCAGAGTTGCGCGCCGTTTCAATGATGACCTGAATCAACGAAGCAGCGCGCGCCTGCTGATCGCAACGCGACATCGAGTCGAACGCTCGACCGTCACCTGTTCGAGCGTGCTCGATAGAGTACGTGGCGGCAGAGCCGATGGCCGGGCGCGAAGGCAGGATGCTCGAAATCGCCGGCCAGATCCCGTGTCATCCCGAGGCGCTCCATCACGCGTCGCGATCGCAGATTCACCTCTGCGGTGAACGCGACAACCTCGCTCCAGCCCAGGCGCGTGAAGGCGAAATCGAGGACCGCCGCAGCCCCCTCGGTCGCGTAGCCGTGCCCCCAGTGCTCGAATGCCAGACGCCAGCCGATCTCATGCGCCGGCGTGAAGTGCGCTTCGAACGGGACCTCGCGCAAGACGATCGCACCGGCGAAGCGTCGTCCGTCCTTGATCTCCACCACCCACCAGCCGTATCCGTTGCGCTCCAGCTCCGCCCGGATGACGGCGGCTCTCGATACGGCGGCATCGCGCGTAAACGATTGTCCCAGGAACTCGGTAACGCGTGGATGAGCATTCATGCCCACCCATGACTCGACGTCGGCATCCCGCCAGCCGCGCAAGATCAAACGCGGCGTTTCGATGGTCGGAACGCTCGGCGCGGCGCGCAACGCCCGGTCCTACTCGCGCAGCTCGATTGCGCCGACCGTCGTCGAGAGGCGTATCGTGGCACTACCGGATCCGACTTTGCCGGCGGCGCGTACTCCGACGACGTTCTCGCTGCTTTGTGAAATCTCGGGAAAGCTGCTGGAAAAATGACCGACCGTGCTGCTTACCTCAACGCTCGCGCTGCTGTCGCGCGCGATTAAAAGTTCGATCGCGCCGGTTGTGGCGCCCAGCGTAATCGAGCGATCGCCCTCGACCTTCCCAAGCGCCGCAGTAATCCTGCCGGCCTGCGTGCCGACGACGACGTTGCCGCTCAGGCCGGCCAGGTCGACGGCGCCGGCTACATTTTGGACGTGAACCGAGGCGCCCGCCGGCACGGAGATCTGGTAGCCGACGCCGCCTTGATGCGCGCCGCCACTGTATCTCGTCGCGACGTTTACCGCGTCACCTTCCTGGTGAATGTCGATGGTAATATCCCGCAGATCGCCGATATCGTTGCCGTACTTCGTCGCTACGACGTCAACGAGCGGCTTTTGCCAGGCGTCAATTCGGACGGTACCCGCAACGTTTTGCACGCTGACGTTCGGTCTATCGCCTACTGAAAGCGTTCGGTGAGTTTGTTCGCGCACCCGATCGCCGCCGGCGCACGCAGCGAGCGCGAGAAGCACGCCACCGCACGCGAATGTCCACATCATGCCACGCATGCCGACATCTATGCGCGCATCCTCCTCCGGCCCCTGCAGACCCCCGAGGAGAAGGTCCCCGCGTCCCGAGTCGTCGGTCTCATTTTTCTATGCGAGGCCGTCCGTGCAGAGGGAGGCAAGCGCGCTCGAAGACAATCGTGCCCGTCTTATGAGATCTCGATATCTCGCGTTTGGCCTTTCGATAGCTCTGACCGCTTGCGGCGGCAACGCCGTTGCGCCTCCGGTGTCATCCGTTGCGCCCGCATCGCGGCCGGCACCGATGCGGAGCACGTCAACCGGATCGTATATCAAGCACGTCGTTATCATCGTTCAGGAAAACCATAGCTTCGACAACCTCTTTGCAACTTTTCCGGGCGCCGACGGGACGACGCACGGCTACATGTTCGGCGGTCGGCGAATCAAGCTCGAGGAGAGCAACCTGTACAGCCCGCTCTTGATGCCGAACAGCCATCAGGCGTTTGTCTATGACTACGACGGCGGCAAGATGGACGGCTTCAGCCAAGTCTACGTTGACTCGGAGCTTTGCCCGAAGTGCGCTTACCAGTACGTCAACCCTGCGCAGATTCAACCGTATTGGGACATGGCCAAGCAATACGTGCTGGGCGATCACATGTACCCGACCGAGAGCAGCGGCAGCTTCACCGGTCACCAAGACCTGATTCGCGGCGATACCGCAATCAACGACCGCGAGAGCCTGATCGACTTTCCGTCGCATGGGCCGTGGGGCTGCGACGCGCCGCCGGGGACGACGACGCCTCTCCTCAAGAAGGGCAACCCCAACGTCGATTCAAACGGACCGTTTCCGTGTCTCACCTATCCGACGCTGCGCGATCTGCTGGATGCGAAGCAGATCTCCTGGAAGTATTACACACCGTCCTTGGATGACGGAGGCCTTGCCGGCGCGTACTGGGATGCATTCGATGCGATCAGCGCGGTGCGCTACGGCTCTGAGTGGGGCACGAACGTAGTCACGACGCCGCCGTACGAGAAGACGATTTTCAAGGACATCAAAGCGGGATCGCTGGCGGCGGTTTCGTGGGTGATTCCCGACGGCGTCAACTCCGATCACGCCGGTTTCGGGAAAACCGACACCGGGCCATCGTGGGTCGCCAGCGTCGTCAACGCGATCGGCCACAGCCAGTACTGGAACTCGACCGCGATCGTTATCGTCTGGGACGATTGGGGCGGCTGGTACGATCACGTCCCTCCGCCGCAGCTCGACTACGCCGGGCTGGGCATCCGCGTTCCCATGATCGTCGTTTCGCCCTACGCCAAGGCCAACTACGTTTCGCACACGCAGTACGAGTTCGGCAGCATTTTGAAGTTCGTCGAGGGAGTCTGGGGACTCGGCAGTCTCGGCACCTCCGACAAGCGCTCGACCAGCATCGTGGACGTCTTCGACTTTACGCAAAAGCCTCGAAAATTCGTTACGATCGAGGCCAAGTACTCGAAGTCGTTCTTCGAGCGCCAGCCGCCGTCCAACGAGCCGGTCGATACGAACTAGACGCGCGCCGTCCAAGCGGCAGGGACGTCGACGAAGCTTGCGTCGAGCTGCGTGACGTCGTGAGAGCCAAGGAGGCGCAGCGTGCGCACGATGCCCGTGCGCAGGATCTCGAGGGCGCGTGCCACGCCGGGCCCGCCGGCCGCCGCCAGGCCGTAAGCGTAGGCGCGGCCGACTAAGACGGCACGCGCACCCAAGCAGAGCGCCTTCACGACATCGCCCCCGCGGCGGATTCCGCCATCCAGCAGCACTTGCGTTCGTTCGCCGGCCGCGGCGACGACTTCGGGCAGGGCGCGGACCGTCGCCGAGACGCCGTCGAGCTGACGTCCGCCGTGATTCGACACTACGATCGCGGCGGCACCCGCGTCGACGGCCCGGCGCGCGTCCTCGCCGGTGAGGACGCCCTTGATGACGATCGGGCCGCTCCACGCTTCGCGTATCCAGCGCAGATCGTCCCACGACACCGTCGACTGCTCGAGGGCTGGGCCGATATCAAGGTACGGCATCGGCTTGGAGTCCGGCGAGGCAATGTTGGGAAACTCCATCAGGCCGCCGTCGCGCAGAAAAGCCAGCAGCCAGCGCGGATGCAGCAACAGCT
>JASHXG010000100.1 GCA_030043675.1 Vulcanimicrobiota bacterium | reverse complement strand
GGGTCGCAAAGACGCCGGGTGCCGCCATCGGCTGGCGCGGCCAGGATGAGGTTTCGGCCATCTTCGTGAGACAGAGCGCGTAGGGACGGACCGCGCCGCCGAAGGAGAGCACCCAATCGTCGCAAGCGACTTCGCGCTCGAGATCGAGCTGTTGGCCGATGAACTGCGCGGCCGGATTCCACCCCAATAGCGCGATGATGACGCGCTGCAGGCTGTTGGTCCAATCGTCCGCGCGGCGCAGGTGGGCCAGCTCGTGCAGGCTGATCTGATCGACCTCGGCCTGCGAGAGGCTTTCGAGTAGCGAACGCGGGATCAGGATCATTGCGTCGAAAAGGCCGACCGCGACCGGGACGTCGGTCTCGTCGCTGACGCACAGGCGCACGTCGCGGCCTCCTTTATTGGCTCGCGCCCACTGCGCCATCGCGTCGCGATACTCGACCGGCAGCGGCAACGCGTCGCGTTTGAGCTGTTCGAGCCGGGTCAGGCCGATGATGAGGCGCGCGAGCGCGTAGGCGGCCAGCAGCAGCCAAATGAGAGCGACGATCGCGCCGAGCAGCGGCGTAACGGTAATGTGCACGCGCGGCGGCATTGCGGCAACGCGCTGCGAGGAACCACGCGTTTGTGCGGTAACGCGCTGCCACGTCGCTCGGACGGGGTGCGCGACCGCGTGCTCGCTCTGTGCCATCCCGTGCGGCGCGCCGAGCGTGTCGTGCGCCGCCGGACTCGCGGCAGGCACGCTGTAGAACGGGAGCGTCGTCGCAACCGGTACCACAATCGCCGCCACGAGCGTGGCGGTCCAAACCGCGTAACGGGTCGCCGCGTTGATGCCCGGCCACGCGCGCAGCAAGAGCCAAACGCAGACGACCAATAAGGCATCCTGCCAGAGCGCATTGATTACCGTTGCGGCCAGCGCGCCGGCGACGGTCGTAAATAATTGCGGAATAGCGATCACTCGGCGCCCTCCTCGTACTGCTCGATGAGCATTTTGAGACGGCTCAGTTCTTCGTCCGAGGGCCGCCCGGTCTCGATCAAGCGTAGCGCGAGCGTGCCCGCGCTGTTGTCAAAGAATCGTGAAAGCAGATGCCCGACGGCATTTTGAGCGGCATCCTCACGCGCAACGACCGGGCGATAAACGAAGGCGCGGCCAGCCTCTTCGTGCGTGACGTAGCCTTTCTGTTCGAGAATGCGCATCGTCGTCAACACGCTGTTGTAGGCGATCGGTGGCGGCGGAAGCGCCGAAGTTACGTCGGCGACGGTGGCGGAGCCGAGGCGCCAGAGAACCTCCATCAAGCGCAGCTCCGCCTCCGTTAGCGTCGTCGAGCGTCGCCGTGCCACGCTCTAGCGTCCCCTCTGCGAAAGAACGTTCGAGCACGGTCCCCAGCCCGCAAAGACCGCCGTGGAAAGCATCTGGTCGGGAAGGCGAACCCGAGTGCGCGCGTCGAGCGCGATGTCCGTCTCCGATTGAGTCCCCATGGTGCGAATCATCTTCTCCTCCTGCAAGCTCTTAAGTATTTAGTTGAATGGTAACGCGGTCGTGCAACTTTGTCAACTAATATTTTAAGATTAGAAGACCAGGAGCAGTTGACCGGCGCCGGGCGGCGATGCGGGAATGCG
This sequence comes from Vulcanimicrobiota bacterium, assembly GCA_030043675.1. Taxonomy (GTDB): domain Bacteria; phylum Vulcanimicrobiota; class Vulcanimicrobiia; order Vulcanimicrobiales; family Vulcanimicrobiaceae; genus Cybelea. The sequence goes on along the minus strand of JASHXG010000100.1, from coordinate 3,169 downwards.
GAGGCGGCTTGCCAATAAGGGAGGGCTGATCCAATCCCCTTCGTCCGAGGAGAAGAGTTTGTCAACAACGGCGCGCACTTTGCTCGTGGCCCTTACGGCCGGGCTCTTGGCCGCTTGTGGCAAGGGAACGCCGATTACGAGCGGCACGCCGACGCCGGCTCCCACGCCCACCCCGGCCGTTACCAAGCAAATCCCGATTCCGACAGCCTCGAGCCTGCCGGCCGGGATCGCCCTCGGCGCCGACGGCAACATCTGGTTCACCGAGTTCGCGCCGAGCAAGATCGGCCAGCTCGCGGACGGCTCCATCTCCGAAAACGTCACGCCCACGCATAACTCCGGGCCGAACGGTATCGCATCGGGTCCCGGACCGGGCCTGAACCTCTGGTTCACCGAGACGAACGTCGGCCAAGTCGGACAAATCACGGTCTCCGGACCGCCTTACACGGAGTACGCGTTGCCGAACTCGGCGGCGCGCCCGAGCGGTATCGTGCTCGCGGCCGACGGGAACATTTGGGTGACCGATCCGGGCACCAACTCGATCTGGAGAATTCGTCAGATCCACGCCAAGCCGTTCGTGTTATACAAACAAATAACGTTAACCGGCAATGCGCAACCGGGATCAATCGTCGTAGGACCTGACTCCGCGCTGTGGTTCACCGAACCAGGGACGAACAGCATCGGACGGGTGCCGGTCAGCGGCGCGCCGGTGACCGAATATTCGCTTGGGCCCGGCAGATCGATGCCGGCCGGCATCGCCTCGAGCAACGACGGGCTTTGGATCACCGAGACAAAAGCGCGTCAGCTCGTGCGCATGTCGATTACGGGCGTCGTCATCGCCACGTATCCGCTCACCGGCTCGATGACGCCCGATGCGCTGGTTCAAGGCATCGACGGGAACTTCTACTTCAGCGATCCGAAGGCCAACAGAATCGGCCAGTTCATTGTGAGGGAGAAAGCTCTCCACTTCTATCCGATTCCGACTGCAGACTCGGAACCGACCGCGATGGCCTTGGGAGCCGATCATGAAATCTACGTCCTCGAAAGGCTCGGCAACAAGATCGCGCACTTCGCCTACTTCTACTAGTACCGGCGCTCTCGCGCGGGCTGGCTACTTCCTGCGGCGAAAGCTCGACTAGCGTCGCGACGGCGCCCTCAGCGCTGCCCACGCAAAGATAGCGCGTGCCCACCTTCACGACGTGGACCCAAACGTGCGGCGAGAGCATGGCCGATTCCACGACGGTGACGACCCGCGACCCGCCGCAGTCGAACGATCGTGCTCGGCGCAGCAGGCGCGCGAGGGCATAGAGCCCGGCCAGCAGGAGCGCGACGACCACCAGTTTGAGCGCGTACGCGACCCAGAAGTTCACCGGCGCGCGTTGGCCTCTTCGAGCTCGAGCTCTTCGAGCCGCGACTCGGCCGCGTCGAACGCTCGCCGCCGCCGTTCCTGAAGCTTTTCTAGCACCCGTCGCGCTCGGCTCGCTGCTACCAAGTCGTGACGCGCGCACTCGACTGCCGCGCGACGCTGCGCCACCAAACCAGTCTGCGTTTCGATCGCGCGCGATAGGAAGCGCAGAAGCGCATGGTCTGCATACGGACCGGCAGCCAGCTGCCGTCCTAGTTGGCCGAGCTCGCGGACTACTGCGTCATACGCGCGCTGCCGGCGCGCAAGAACCTGTTTTCTCTCTTCTTCGACGCGCACGCGTCGGTCGAGCAGCGGCGCGAGCGAAAAGTGAAACCTGGACATCACGCTAAGGAAACTCCCTTGGTGGGAGCTTATTGAGCCAGTTGCGTGCGTTCGCGTCCGACGGAAACCAGGTCAAGCGCAACACCGAGCAGCTGCTCGACGCGCGCGACGTAAGCACGAGCGGGCGCGGGCAGATCCGCGATCCGCCGGCAAGCCTCGATGGGCTCGCTCCAACCCGGCAGCGTTTCGACTTCTATCTCGAGGCCGGATGCATCGGCGCGCGTGAAGCCGACCGATTTGCCGTGCAGCCGGTAGCCGGTCACGATGCCGACGCGCTCAAAGCCGGTCAGGACGTCGAGTTTGGTGAGCACCGCGCTGGTCAAACCGTTGATGGCGACCGAATAGCGGCCCGCGACCGCGTCGAACCAGCCGCAGCGCCGGGGGCGCCCGGTGACGGTGCCGAACTCGGCGCCTTGACGGCGCAGCCGCTCGCCGCGCTCGTCGTGCAGCTCCGACGGAAATGGTCCGGCGCCGACTCGCGTGCAATATGCCTTGGCGACGCCGACGACACGGCCGATTGCCGTTGGGCCGATGCCCAACCCGGTGCAGGCTCCGCCCGCGATAGTATGCGAGCTGGTCACGTACGGATAGGTCCCGTAACCAACGTCGAGCAACGCGCCTTGTGCCCCCTCCAGCAAGACGCGCTTTCCGCTCGCTAGACGCTCGTGGATATACGCAACGCCGTCGACGACGTGTGCCGCGAGACGCTTGGATGCGCGCAAGGTTTGCGCGACGAGATCGTCGCCGTCGATGTCGCCCGCGTCCAGCGGATGTCGCGCGAGACGCTCGCGGATCTTCGCGGTCAACGACGTTTCATCGGCCAGGTCCACAAACCGGATGCCGGTGCGCGCGACGCGATCGACGTAGGCCGGCCCGATGCCGCGACCGGTGGTCCCGATTGCCTGCGCGCCGCGAGCGTGCTCGCTCGCGCGTTCAGACACGACGTGGTAGGGAAATACGATATGCGCCCGATCGGAGATTTTCACGCGCTTCGTATCGACGCCGATCGCTGTCAACGCATCGAGCTCGGCGAGCAATGTCTCTAGGTTTACGACCGTGCCACCGCCGATAAACAGCTCGACGTGCCGATGGAGCACGCCCGACGGAACGATCCGTAACGCCAGCTCTCTCTCGCCGGCGACGATCGAGTGCCCGGCATTGTCGCCGCCGCCGAAGCGCGCGACGACATCGTATTCTCGCGCGAAAAGGTCGACGATTCGGCCCTTCCCCTCGTCGCCCCATTGCAGGCCGAGGATGACGTCCGCTGTTGAAGCCAGCTGCGCGCTCCTACTCGGAGCGGAACTCGAGGTCGCCGGTGTCGCCCATCGGAATCTCAGCGGCGCCCTGAATCTGGGTCATCACGAACTCGGAGAAGAGCGCGTTCGGCCAACCGAAGCTTTGACGCGTGTACTGACGCGGATCGTC
>JASHXG010000014.1 GCA_030043675.1 Vulcanimicrobiota bacterium | reverse complement strand
CGCGTCGTGAAGATGAACGGCTGGCGTTCTTCGATGATCTGGCCGGACACGGGTCTGCAGTGGGTCCAAACGTCGCCGAACATTCCGGACTGGCAGACGACGATCGTCTACGTCGGTACCGGCTTGCTCGACAGCGCCGGCATCAATAACGGCAGCGGTTTCACCAAGCCGTTCTTCCTAGCCGGTACGGCCGGCATCGACGGATCGCGATTGGCGGCGCACTTGAACCTTCGCAACCTGCCCGGCGTCTGGTTTCGGCCGGCGGCGTGGCAACCGCTGACCGGTTTTTGGCAGAATCACGAACTGACCGGCGTCGAGCTGATCGTCTTCGATCCACGGCGCTTCGTAGCCGTGCGAACGGCAGTCGAGATCCTGGTCGCGGTTCGGGATCTCTTCCCGCACGCCATCTCGATCCAGAGCGTCAGCGGCATGGATCGCGATTGGGGAACCGATTCGGCCCGTCAAGGCCTGCTTGCGGGCAAGAGCGCGGACGAGATCCTGGCGCAGTGGGACGCGAGCGTGGCCGCCTTCAAAGCGATGCGCGCGCGGTTCCTCTTATACGGATCCTGACTCAAAGAGCGTCTGCAGCTCGTCGAGCTTCTCCGCCGCGAGCGCATCGGCGGCCGAGAGCAACGCTGCGGTAAGCCGGCGCAGCTCGGGATCGATGTTCCGAGCGTTCGATCGCAGCGTGTCCCGCCACATCGCAAAGCTCATCTTGGAAACGCGCAACAACTCCTGCGCGACGGGACCACCGAGCCGCTCGTCGACATCCCGGTCGCGCAGAAGACGCGCGTATGCGACGCAGAGCAACTGCGGCAGATGCGACGTGAGTGCGACCGCGCGATCGTGCTCCTCAGCCGAAACCGCGAAGGGCGCAGCCCCCAGCGATGCGATGAGCTCGCGCGCCCGCCGGTCGAGCCGGTCGTCGCCGCTGGGCACGTAGGCCCACGAGCGCCCCTCGAAGAGATCGGCGCGCGCCGCTCGCGCGCCGGCGCGCTCGCTCCCGGCCAGCGGATGCGTCGCAACGAAGTTGGCAAGCCCGCGCGCCGCGGCGACGACCGGCACCTTCACCGAAGCGACATCCATGACAAGCGTTGCCCGCGTCGCTGCTTCGCCTCGAAGCCGCTCGAGTTTGCGCAGCGTCGGCTCGAGGTGAGCGCCGAGAACGAGGACATCGGCCGAGCAGGTAAGGTCGTCTTCGCCGGTGGCGGCGTCGATCGCCCCGCACGCGTGCGCCTGCGCCAGCGCCGCCGGCTCGCAGTCGTAGCCGAGCACGCGCGCTCCGTTCGTGCGCGCTCGCATCCCAATCGATCCGCCGATCAAGCCTACGCCGAAGAGCCCGATCGTCCAAGTGCTCATCGCACGACACGTAACAGGTCGGGACGCAGCGCAACGGCTTTATCGAGGTACACGTGCTCGATCTCCGCCAGCGACCGCCGCGTGTTGACGTGCATCAGCACGCGAATGCAGCGCGCGAGCGCCCCCGGAACATCGACCTCGACCGCATGTAGCATCGGAATGTAAGCCCAACCCATCTCGCGTGCCGCAAGCGCCGGAAAGGACGCGTGAAGGTCGGGCGTGAGGGTGAAGAGCACCGATGCGATGTCGTCGAGCCGGACGTCATTGCGAACCAGGATCTCGGCGAGCAGGCGTTTCGTGGCGGTTGCGATCGCGCGACTATCGTCGGCGTCGACCGAGATCGCGCCACGGATTCCCCGGCAAACGAGAACCCCCGCCGGATCGGCGGGGGCTTCTTCTGCTGATCGCTCGCTGTTGCGACTATCGAGCAAAACGCTACCTCACCGAGCCCTTGGACGGCAGTGGATACGAATAAGGATAGCGGCGCGATTTCATATGTCCGTCCATGCAATCATAAAGGCCTGCGCCTTGTCAAGGGTCGAAGGAAATCAGCGTGCTCAAAGAGCGGCTCATCGATGCACTCGGTTCCGAGGCGGTTAAGACCGCGCCCGAAGATCTCGCGGTCTATGCCTTTGACGCTTACACCGATGGCCGCTTGCCTACGGCGGTCGTCTTGCCGGCCTCGACGCGCGAGGTCAGCGCCGTGGTCAAAATCGCGCGCGATTGCGGCGAGCCGATCATTGCGCGGGGAGCCGGCACGGGATTGTGCGGTGGCGCCGTTCCGATCGTCGGCGGAGTCGTCATCTCGTTCGCCCGCATGAATCGCATTCTCTCACTCGATGCGCGAAACTACCGTGCTCACGTGCAGCCGGGCTTGATCAACCTCGATCTGTCGGTTCACGTCGCCGCCGACGGTCTCTTTTATGCGCCGGATCCCGCTTCGCAGAAGATCTCGACGATCGGCGGGAACATTGCGACCAACGCCGGAGGACCGCATTGCCTCTCCTACGGCACGACCGTCAACCACGTGCTTGCGCTCGAAGTCGTGGACGATCGCGGCGAGGTGTTTACGACTAGTTGCGACGAGCCGGGATACGACCTGACCGCGGCACTCGTCGGCAGTGAAGGAACGCTCGGCATCGTCACTAGCGCTTGGGTCCGTCTCATGCGTCTGCCCGAAGCCGTGCGGGTTTGGGTTGCGGCCTTCGGCGACATCG
>JASHXG010000099.1 GCA_030043675.1 Vulcanimicrobiota bacterium | reverse complement strand
GCGCGTGCAGCCGGTTGAAGCCCTGAGGTACGAATGAGACCGGTATCGCTGAATCCGACCGACGTTGCGCGCGCGAAACCCCGCGGAATACCGCGTGGCGCGGCCGTCGTTTTCGCCGGCGTCGTGCTGGCAACCGGCGCCGTCCTCGCATTCATCTCGCTCTCACGCACCGGGAGCGGGGTGGCGGTGGATCGCGCGAGCGTCGTTACCGATACCGTCAAACTCGGTACACTTAGTCGATCGATCTCGGCCTCCGGCGCGCTCGCACCCCAGGAAGTCCACGTTGTGGCCGCCGTTCAACCGGGCACGGTGGAAAGCGTCTTCGTCAAGCCCGGCGCCTATGTTACGGCACAAGCGCCGATCGCGAGCCTCTCGAACCCCGATCTCGACGCCGCAACCGTTGCGGCGCGCTCCTCGGTCGACGTCGCGAAGGCCGATCTCGTCAGCGCCGAGCAGCAAGCTAAGGCTGCCGCGCTTGCGCAGCGTTCGGCCTACACGTCCGCGCAAGCGCAAGCGGAGATGGACCAGACAAATTTGAGCGCCGACGAGCAACTGCATCGTCAACAGTACATCGCCGATCAGACCTACCGCATCGCGTTGATCGAAGCAACGCGATCGAAAGCTCAGTTCGCGCTTGCGCACTCGCAGATCGGTGTCGACGCCGCCGAGGAAGATGCGAAGATCGCCGCGGCGCGGGCCGAGCTCGTGCAAGCCCAGGCGCAGCTGCAAGCCAAGGAAGCCGAGGTGGATGCGCTGGTCGTACGCGCGCGCACTGCCGGTATCGTGCAGTCGGTTGCTGTGGACCCCGGTGCCCGAGTCGATGCGGGAACCGAACTCGCACGCGTTGCCGATCAGCACGATCTCAAAGCGGTGCTGCAGGCTCCCGAGGGCCAGGCGCACTCGGTGAACATCGGCATGCCCGTCCTAATCGATACCGGAAACGGCGTCGTAACCGGGCATGTTGCGCGCATCGCGCCTTCGGCCCAAGACGGCAGTGTGGCCGTCGACGTGAGCTTCGCCGGGGCGTTGCCGGCTGGTGCGCGGCCCGATCTCAACGTCGATGGAACCATCGAACTGCAGACGCTGCGCGGCGTGCTTTCCATCGCCCGTCCGACCGAAGCGGCCGACGACAGCACGGTCTCTCTCTATAAAGTCGACCCGCATACGTCCCTCGCGCGGCAAGTACAGGTTCGCCTTGGCGTCGGTTCGACCGACCGGATCGAGGTGCTCGCCGGACTCGCTGTCGGCGACGAGGTCATCGTTTCGGACACCTCGGCCTACGGTGGCGCTCCGTTGCTGCGATTGCATTAGGAAAGGAACCGCTTCGTGCTGCTTCAACTGCAAGGGATCAACAAAACGTATCAGACCGACGAGATCGAGACGCACGCGCTACGCGATATCGATCTCGACATCGAGCGGGGTGAATATCTGTCGATCGAAGGGCCGTCGGGTTGCGGCAAGTCGACGCTGCTCTCGATCATCGGACTGCTGGATGCGCCGACGAGCGGAAACTATACCCTCAACGGGCGCGCGGTGGGTTCGCTGTCGGCCGGCGAGCGCGCAGCGATTCGCAATCGTGAGATCGGCTTCATCTTTCAAAACTTTAACCTGATCGGCGACCTGACGGTCGGAGAGAACGTCGAGTTGCCGTTGACGTATCGGGGCGTTTCAAAAGGCGAACGCCGGCGGCGAGTGAGTGAAGTACTCGAACGCGTGAACATCGCACATCGATCGAGGCACTATCCCTCTCAACTTTCGGGGGGCCAGCAGCAGCGCGTCGCGGTCGCGCGCGCGCTGGCGGGAAACCCGTCGGTGCTGCTCGCCGATGAGCCAACCGGGAATCTCGATTCCGTACACGGTGAGGCGGTCATGGAATTGCTGGCGGAATTGCATGAAAGCGGTGCGACGATCGTGATGGTGACGCACGATCGTCGTTTTGCGCGCTACGCAAAGCGCACGGTGGGGTTGCTCGACGGCCGGATGGCGGATTCGGAGCAGCTAGTGGAAGCACGACTGTAATACGATTCTCCCGTCGGCGACACCCACAGCGATAGACCGACCCAGCATTCCTACCGATTGAAGCGCCAGGCAACAGCTGCAGAACCTCTGGGGCCAGCAGCCTCCGGATGATCGAGAGCCTTGCGTTTCGGCCGCGCTGTTAAGCGAGGCCTTTTGGGGACCGCGCTCGTCTTGACACGGTTTCCTACGGGATGCTGGGCGAAGCGTTCTTGCTGAGCGAGCCCTATTCGCTGCCCAACGGCTTCGAGTGAGCGGGCATCTCCATCTGCCAGACGATTAGCGTCCGGCCACCCTGTAAGAACGGTCCCTAGGAATGCTGCAGCATCTCGTTCATCAAGCGTGCCCGCCATAGGATGCCGGGAGCAACGGATTCGACCCAGCACGTCGCCCATTCATCTTGCTCGGCGATCACCGTTCTGAAAACGTCTTGGCCGGTAATGACTGCCAACACTTCCCCGCGTATCATCGCGAGCTCCTCGCCCTCGAGCGAATCCAAGCGACGAAGCATTTTATCTGGCGTGTTGTTACAAAAACTCCACCAGACCTCGTTGCCTGCGCGCACGTTGGCCTCGGTGAGTTTGCGCGGCTTGTAATAGGTTGGATCGAATTTAAGATCGTTTGTGGTAATGGTCTTGCGCGACATAGCTTTATGGCCCCTTCGTCTTTACGGTGCCACTTCATTTGACGCGCGCCAAAACGCGCACGGTCGGTGGCAGCTATTGCAGCTTCGTAGGACTCAGGCCGCTTGCGGCGGTGCGCGAAAGCCGCGAGAGCCGTCGGCGATCGCCGACGGCACGTGAAGGACGTATAGTACGAATGCCGACACTCCAACCACGACAGGTGTTGCGCCGACGTTCAGATGTCTGCGGAGAAACTCCGCGCAAATGTCGGCGACGAACTCGCTCGCGTGGTCGGCAATGCGAATAGAGGCTCGCAGCGCGCAGTGCACAATCGCGCCAATCACAGCAAACGCGATCAGCAGCGCCAGCGAGTGCGAAAGAACGACCGAGCGTGGATCGAAAGGCGACAAGCCGCCGAAGCGCGTCTCATATCCCTCCATGGCAATGACGCACAACGCGCTGCCACACAGTGCGCAAGCAGTATCAACGAAACGGCTGCGAAAATGACTCATTCGCGACGATAGTGGGTCGCCGGGAGTTAAGCGGGCGAAGAGGACAAACAGCACCAAGCCCAGCGCGATGATCGCACCGAGAACAAACGCCGGGATGATGGCCTCCTGCTGGCCATCGCGAACGCTACCGCCAAGCCACCTGCAATTCTCCGCAAGCTCGGTGCCGGCATCGGCCGCGGCGCCGGCAAGAGTGGCGGTCGCGAGCGAAGCCCAAGCGCGCACAATCGCAAAGCGCACGGCTAATTCTTAGCACGATTGCTCGACTCGCGAAAGGGCGGGTGCGATTCGCCTAGCGCTCGGTCGCTTGCCGCGAAAGAACAAGGCCTCGCTTTGTCTAGCGCGGTTGCAACACTAAGCTTTTCGGGTTGAGAGCGAAATGTGTCGCTGGGCTCGAAAGGTGCGAGTCGTGTTCGTTTGCATCTGCAACGGTCTTACTGAACGGCGTATTCGAGCCGCTGCCGAAGAAGGGGCGCGTAGTCACGAAGAGGTCTACGCGCGCTGCGGTTGCGTCGCGCAGTGCTATGCTTGCGCGACGGAGGTTGATGCAATCATCGCCCTCGCTGTTCCGAAGTCGGAAGCTCCGCCATCGCCTGCTGCAGGTAGTTTTCGCCGCCGAGGGACCTGACGAGCGCGAGCTGCGTTTCCAAAAAATCGACGTGCTCTTCGGAGTCTTCCAAGATCCGCGCCGCGATCTCGCGGCTTGCGTAATCGGCCCTGGCTTCAAAGAGGGTAATCGCTTCGGCAGTGTCGTCGCGCGCAACCATCTCGAGCCTCAGGTCGCATTCGATTGCTTCAATGCCGTCTTCGCCGATGTGGATCTTGCCGAGATTCTGTACGTTTGGCAGCCCCTCCAGGAAGAGAATGCGCTGAATTAACCAATCAGCATGCTTCATCTCGCCAAGCGATTCGTTGTAGATTCGTTCGCCCAGCCGGTAGTATCCCCAGTTTTTGTGCATCCGCGCATGCAAGAAATACTGATTAATCGCCGTAAGCTCGTTGGTGAGCATCTTGTTCAAGCGCTCGATGACCTCAGGCTGAGCTTTCATGCCGAGGGCAATACGACGGTTCCCCGGTTAGAACCTAGGCTTTCGACCAGGCTCCTACGGCCTGGTGCGCTTTGGCTTCGAGAACCGTGTCGACGTTGGCCACGGTCCCGGTGATCGCGTATCGATTCAAGTTCCCACTTGTGCTGACGCTTTCTACGGAGACGGAGCCGATTGCCCAAGTCCACGCCGACGCAGCTCGTCGCAGAGACCGGCACCGTTGCCCTGCTCGACGACGTTTTGCCGATCTACCGCGAGCGACTCTGGCCAATTCACGGCTCGCTGAGTCGGGAGTCCATCGGAGAATGGCAAGCCGCGGTCGCGGGCTACGGGCCTTCGCTCTTAACGGTGCTAGCGAAGCTCTATCAGCGACCGTGGCTGCCCATCCCCTGCCGTGTGGACGTCGTTGCTACCACGGATCGACTCGGCGCGTACAATAGGGACAATCGATACTGGCGTATGATCTTCACAGGATCTAAATCATGACGCACGAAGCGTCGCACTCGATCGTATTGCCTGATGACGGGTCAATCGCGCTCGAGAGCGGAAGTCAGAAAACGGTCGACAGCGCGGTCGCTTCAACCAGCGCGATCTTGAATCACGTCAGTCGCCTTGCTCGCCCGATAGTATAAATGAAGCGCGTTGCTAGGGG
>JASHXG010000098.1 GCA_030043675.1 Vulcanimicrobiota bacterium | reverse complement strand
CATCTCGCGGGGGATCATTCGCCGCCGATTTCGGAAAACTTGCCCAACTTTCGGACACTGGTGGATGATGAGCGACGCAATTGTAGAAGGCCCTCGAGGTGATTCTCGGAGTAGGGATTGACCTGGCGCTCGTCGAGCGCTATCGCTTCGATGAACGCAAGCTGGCGTGGTTTGCGCGCAAAGTCTACACCGAGCGCGAGATGGCGTACGCCATGCGCAAACGTAACTGGCCCGAACGGCTGGCGGGATTCTTCGCCGCGAAGGAGGCGACGCGCAAGGCATTCGGCCACGCGATCCCATGGCGTTGGGTGGGCGTGGGACACGAGCGCGGCGGCAAGCCCACGATCGAGCTGGGCGAGCGCGTTAAAGATTTAATGTCCGTGCGCGGCGTGCGAACGATCCATGTCACGATCACGCACACCGCGAGCGTGGCCGCAGCGGTCGTGATTCTGGAACGATAACCGATGATCTACGTTCTTACGCCCGAGCAAATGCGCGCCGCCGATGCAGCCGCCATCGAGGGGCTTGGCGAGAGCGCGCTGATGACCAACGCCGGGCGCTGCATCGCGGACCGATTGCGCGCCATGGCGACGCCGGGAACGAGCATCGTCGCCTTCGCTGGGCCAGGCAACAACGGCGGCGATGCGTTCGCGGCGCTCGCCGAGCTCGGCGAAGAGTACAAGTGCTTCGTCGCCGCCACGCCCTCGTCCCATCCGTCGCAGGCGCGAGCCGATGCGCAGGCCCGAGCGCAAGCCGCCGGCGTCCGCGTGCAGCCGCTGCCTGCCGACGAGCGCGAGGCGCGCGCGGCGCTCGATGGCGCGGTCGGCGTCGATGGGCTCTTCGGGACCGGCGCGCGACTGCCGCTTCCCGACGACTATCGCCATCTGGCTCGCGCGCTCGACTCACGCAAGCAGCCGGTGCTCGCAATCGACATCCCGACCGGGATCGACGCACTCAGCGGCGACGTCGGCGAGGACGCGGTGCGTGCCAGCGTCACGGTCACGCTGGGCGCTGCAAAACCGGGGCTGCTGCTCGAGCCGGCGCGCGAGTTCGTGGGCGAGCTCTGGTACGCGCGAATCGGCATCGACGACGCGATGCTGGCCGCGCAGTCGCCCCAGTTCGCCGCGCTCGACGATGCCGAGTTCCTGGGGCTCTTACCGCGACGCGCGCCGGATACCGATAAGCGTGCCGCCGGCGCACCGCTCGTCATCGCCGGTTCGACGCAGTTTCCCGGCGCCGCCGTGCTCTGCGCGCGCAGCGCCGCTCGGGCCGGCGCCGGATACGTCACGGTTGCGACGTCGAGCTCGGCGGCGCCGTCGCTGCGCGCGCATTTGGTGGAGCAGGTCGTGGTGGCGCTGCCCGACGATACGCCGCCCGAAGCGGTTGCCGCCGAGCTCCTCGAGATATCAAAGCACAACGGCGCGGTCGCGATCGGACCCGGGCTCGGCCTCGACGACCGCACGGCGGAGATCGTCGAGATATTCCTGGAGCGCAACGCGCTGCCGATGGTAATCGATGCGAGCGGGCTCTTTCATTTGAGCAAGCACCTCGAGCTCTTACGCGACAAGCGGTGCGTCGTTACGCCGCACGCCGGCGAGTTCGCGCGCCTCTCGGGGCGCGGGACGATCGCGCCCGGGACACGGGTCGAGCGCATTCGCGAGTTTGTCGGCCGCACGGGGATCACGACCCTGCTGAAGGGGACCGACACGCTCATTTATGACGGCTCGATCATCCACATCAACACGACCGGCACGAACGCATTAGCGACCGCCGGAACCGGCGACGTGCTGACCGGCATCATCGCGACGCTCCTCGCGCAAGGCCTCGCACCGGTCGATGCGGCGCGCGCCGGCGCGTACTGGCACGGATTGGCGGGCCAACGAGCCGCGCGGCGCCGGCGCGTCGGCGTGGTCGCGGGCGACGTGATCGAAGCGCTGGCCGACGCGCTTCCCGGGACGGCGGCCGGCACGCAGCCGCTCGAGCGCGTCTTTTAACGCGTAAGGTCGCGCAGCGCCGCCTCGTCGAGCAACGCGATGCCGAGCTGCTCGGCCTTGGCGCGCTTATTGCCCGGTTCGTCGCCGACGACGACGTAATCGGTCTTCTTACTGACCGAACCCGTAACTTTGCCGCCGGCGGCAAGAATCAGCGCCGTGGCCTCCTCGCGGCTCAGGCTCGGCAGCGTTCCGGTTAGGACGAGCGTCTTGCCGGCCAGCTTTCCGGCAGCGGCGCGCGCGCGTTTCGGTGCCGTCGTGTCGACTCCCGCCGCCCGCAAACGCTCGATCATCTCGAGATTGGAGGGCTGCTTGAAGAAGAGCGTGACGCTGCCCGCAACCTCCGGGCCGATCCCTTCGCTGCGCTGCAACTCGTCCGAGCTTGCGTCGGCGATCGCTTCGATGGTTCCAAAGTCGTCGGCCAGAATCTGCGCGGTTTGCGAACCGACGAAACGGATCCCCAGACCATAAAGCAGCCGCGCAAGGCCGCGACGTTTCGACTGCTCGATGTTGCGCAAGAGATTCTCGATGCTCTTGCTTCCGGTGCGCGGCACCTCCGCAAGCTGCTCGGCGTCCAGCGCATAAATGCCGGCGATGTCGCCCACCAAGCCCAGCTCGGTGAGCTGCTGGGCCATCACGTCACCGAGCCCTTCGATGTCCATTGCGCCGCGCGACGCGAAGTGGCGCAGCCGTTCGTAAACTTGCGCCGGGCAAGCGGCATTCGTGCAGCGCGAAATTGCCTCGCCCGGAGGGTGGTCGACGTCGGACCCGCAGACCGGGCAAACGTCGGGCATGGTAAAGACGCGCTCGCGACCGGTGCGCTCCGTAAGGACCGGGCCGACGACGCGCGGGATCACGTCGCCGGCGCGCGTGACCAGCACCGTGTCGCCGATCCGAATGTCGTTGCTGCGAATGTAATCGATGTTATGTAACGTCGCGCTCTTCACGGTGACGCCGCCGATTTTGACCGGCTCGAGCACGGCGTTGGGATTGAGCGTTCCGGTGCGGCCGACCGTTACCACGATGCCGATCAGCTTGGTGCGCGCCTCGCGCGGCTTGAACTTGAACGCGATCGCCCAGCGCGGGTCGCGCGCCACGACGCCGAGGCGCTCCTGCAACGCGAGGTCGTCAACCTTGATGACGACGCCGTCGATCTCGTAGTCGAGCTCGTCGCGTCGCTCCTCCCATTGGCGGCAGTATGCGAGCACCTCGTCGACCGTTGCCGCGCGCGCGACGTTGGGGTTCACCGGAAACCCCAGCTCTGCGAGGTAGCGCAACGATTCCCACTGCGTGCGCAACCCCGCGACGTCGTCGACCAGCTGATAGGCAAAGAACGAGAGGCGCCGTTGCGCGGTCAGCGCGGGATCGAGCTGACGGACGCCGCCCGATGCCGCGTTGCGCGGATTGGCGAAGACCGGCAAGCCCTCGCGTTCGCGTCCGGCATTGAGGCGCTCGAAGTCGCTCTTGCGCAGATAGACCTCGCCGCGCACCTCCAAGAGATCGTTGGGCGCCCCCATTGTCGTCCTGAGCTTCTCGAAGGACAGCAAACGCAGCGGAATCGTATTGATGGTTCGAAGGTTCGCGGTGACGTCTTCACCGACGCGGCCGTCGCCGCGCGTGCCGCCTCGTTCCAGCGAGCCGTTGCGATAATCGAGCGCGATCGCCAAGCCGTCGATCTTCAGCTCGCAGACGTATGCGACCGCGGAACCTGCGAGCTTGCGCGCCCGCTCGTCGAACGCACGCACCTCGTCTTCCGAAACGGCATTGGCAAGGCTGAGCATCGGCCGCGCATGCTGGTACGGCGTGAAACGCTCGGAGGGCACCGCGCCGACGCGCTGCGTCGGCGAGTCGGGCGTACGCAGCTGCGGCCGCTCCTTCTCGAGCTCGACGAGTTCACGCAACAACGCATCGAACTCGGCGTCGGTAATCGAGGGGTCGTCGAGCACGTAGTAGCGATAGTTCGCCTCGTCGATCCGATTGCGCAGATTCTCCGCCCGCGCAGCCGCGCTCTCGGCGCGCTTCTTGGCTGCGGGACTCAATTGCGCCGAAACGTGCCGACCTGGACCGGGTACCCGTCCGGATCGCCGATGACCGCGATGCGTCCCGGCAATTCATCGTAAGGATCCTGAAAGACCGGGACGCCTCGCGCAACGCAATCGGCGACGAAAAGGTCAACGTTGTCGACCTCGAAGCCGAGCTGAAGCGAACCCGGGCGCACCGCCAGCAGGTCGCTCTTGTGGTGGAGGCTCAGCGCCGTTTGGTCGGCCAGCTCGAACTCCACCGAGCGGGGCGAATCGTCCCCCAGCACGCGCAGGCCCAGAACGTCGCGATAGAAGTCGCGCGAGCGTCCAAGATCCGAGCAAACCAGCATCACAACCGAGAACTTCGCGGTTTTTGTCATCGCAATCACCCCGAATGATTTCAGGCTTCTACGGCGACCCGCCCATCCTTGGCAAGGTCGCGCAGCGCATCGAGGTTTTCGTGCTCGAGCCGCTCGAGCTCGGCGGCATCGGGAAGGCGGTGGCCGACGGCCCGCTGGTCGCGCAACACGGGCACCAGGTATGCGCCCGTATAGGAACGCTCGTTGGCGGCCACTTCCTCGGGCGTACCGGTGGCAATTACCGTGCCGCCGCGATCGCCGCCCTCGGGACCCAGATCGATCAAATAGTCGGC
>JASHXG010000097.1 GCA_030043675.1 Vulcanimicrobiota bacterium | reverse complement strand
GCCGGCGCAAAAGGATCCGCGGCGATGTTTTGCACGGTCACGGTCGTCGATCCCGATTGATCGAAGTACTGACCGTTGCCGTTGATCTGCACGGGAACCACGAACTGGGCGCTCTGGCCGGGAAGCAGCGGCGTTGCCGGCGGCGTCACGCCGCCGATCGTCGTCTGGGCTCCCGGCAGCGCCTGCGTGAGGCGAGTCACCCAACCGGTCACTCGCCGCGTCAGCCACTCCGGATCGATGGGATTGCCGGTTATCTGCAATGTCGTCTGCGGTACGATCGTGCCGGCGTTGAAGGCGACGCGAATCGGCAAATCCGCACGCGCTCCGTTTGCGTCGACCAGATGGAGCACGTCGTTGCCGGTCGCCTGCGTGGCGGTAATCGTCACGCTGCTCCCGCTCGGGTCCACGGTAACATTCACCAGGCGTTGATCGAGCGTTGCCTGCAAAGGCGCCGTCGCACCGCTGACGGTGACGCTCTGCTGCTGCGCGGGGTTCAGCTGAACGCTCGCCGGTGAGAGCACCAACGAACCCGCCGGCGAAGCCGGCACGGGTGAGGGTCCGATGCTCGCGGTAGGAGTCGGGGACGGGACCGGCGTTGGGGACGGCGCCGCGGGTGCGGGCTGCGCCAGGGCAACGGCGAGGAGAGCGGCGTGCAGCATCCGGCTAATCGCGTTCGGAAGGCGCGGTCAGGGGTCCCGCTTGCTTTGGTGGGCACTCGCCGTCGCGACCACGCTCGCGCATTGCGCGCCCGCAAGCGATAGCGTCGGCAGACAAGAGCCGACCTATCCGCTCGCCCGGTTGGGCGCGCCGAGCATCGCGGTTCGCGGCAGCCAACTGGTGACGACGAGCGCGGGAATGCTGGGCCTGCAGCGCGTGCGAGCCGGCCAACCCGTCGTTTTGCGCGGCGTGAACTTCTCCGGGGCCGAGTATGCTTGCCTACAGGAGCACTCATTTTGGGATAATCCCAAGGGAAACCAGGCAACGGTCGACGCGATGCTCCGTTGGCACGCGAACGTCGTGCGTGTGCCGTTGAATGAAGAATGCTGGCTCGGGATCAACGGCGCGCCTCCGCGCTATAGCGGCGAGAACTATGCCAGGGCGATAGCGACCTTCGTCCGGCTGGCCAACGCATCGGGTTTGATTGTCGAGGTCGATTTGCACTGGGGCGCCGGCGGCCATGGCTTGCCGACGAACGATCGGTACCCCGGATTAGACGCAGACCACGCACCGGCTTTTTGGCGATCGGTGGCAAGGAAATTCGCAAACAGCGGATCGGTGATCTTCAATCTGATCAACGAGCCGTACATAACGTCTTGGACGTGTTACCGCGACGGGGGTTGCGAAACTCCGCGGGTCGGTAGACTCGGTAGATGGCGAGTCGTCGGAACCGCGTCGGTCGTCGGCACGATTCGTTCTACCGGTGCTGCGAATCCCATCATCGTCGCCGGCTTGAACTTTTCGAACGATCTCTCGCGATGGCTTGAGTACGCTCCGTCGGATCCGGACCACGCGACGGTTGCCGGCGCCCACGTCTATTTCGACGGCCTGGGCTGCGAGGATCCTGCTTGTTGGACGCGCGAGCTTGCAGCAATTACCGCCGCCGACCATCCGGTCATCGTCGACGAGTTCGGCGAGTTCGACTGCAGGCACGCAAAGATCGATCGGCTTATGGATTGGGCCGACGCGCAGACGCCGCAAATCGGCTACTGGGCCTGGTCTTGGAATCCGTTCAGCTGCGCGCGAGGACCGTCCCTCATTACCAATGACGCCGGCAACCCCACCCGCTCGTACGGCTCAGGCTTCAGGCGTCACCTCGAGAGTGTCCAGTAGCGCCGGGAAGCGCTCGCGCTTTAGGTAACCGCAGGTTCCGGTGAGGGAGCCGCCGGCGGTTCGATCGACGGAATCTTGGCGTACTTGAGCTTGTCGGGGTTGTCGGGATCGACATCGGCCAGGATGTGATCGCCGGAGTTGAAGTTCCCCTTGAGCATCTCTTCTGCCAGTTCGTCCTCGACCATCCGCTGAATCGCCCGGCGCAGCGGACGCGCGCCGAACTGCGGGTCCCAACCCTTGCGCGCCAACAGCGATTTCGCGGCTTCGGTCACCCTCAGCTCCATGCTCTGTGCGCGAACCTCACGAATCACCTTTTCGAGTTCGAGCGAGACGATCTGCTCGATCTGCGCGCGGGTAAGCTGATGGAAGACGATAACCTCGTCGACGCGATTGAGGAACTCAGGGCGGAAGATCTGTTTGACCTCCTCCAACACCTTGTTCTTCATCCGTTCGTAGGCGCGTTGCTCGTCCTCGCTGGAAACCTTCTGCGGACGAAAACCGATGTCGGTCGTGGTCGCCATGCCGGTCGCGCCGACGTTGCTGGTCATGATGACGACCGTGTTCTTGAAGTCGACCTGGCGGCCTTGAGAGTCGGTCAAACGGCCGTCGTCGAGCACTTGGAGCAGCAGGTTGAAGACGTCGGGGTGCGCTTTCTCGATCTCGTCGAGCAGAACGACCGAATAGGGCCGCCGGCGCACCGCCTCGGTGAGCTGACCGCCCTCTTCATAGCCGACGTATCCCGGAGGCGCGCCGACGAGGCGGCTTACCGAATACTTCTCCATATACTCCGACATGTCGATGCGAATCATCGACTCCTCGTCGTCAAAGAGGAAGGCGGCGACGCTGCGCGCGACCTCGGTCTTGCCGACGCCGGTCGGACCAAGGAAGATGAACGACCCGATCGGGCGAGTGGGATTCTTCAATCCCGCGCGCGACCGGCGGATGGCCCGCGTGAGGACCTCGATGGCCTCTTCCTGCCCGACGATGCGCTCGTGGAGCAGCTCCTTCATCTTGAGGAGCTTTTCGGTTTCGGCTTGTGCCAGGCGGCTGACCGGAATCTTCGTCCAGGCTGCCACGATCTCGGCTACGTTTTCGGCGGTCACGCGCAGGATGCGATCGCCCTGCCCCTTGCGGTCGCGCCACTCTTGCTCGAGGTGCGCCTTCTCGAGACGAAGCTTCTCCTCGCGGTCGCGGATCGACGCGGCCTTGTCGAACTCTTGATTCTTGACGACCGTCTCTTTCTCGGCGATCAGCTGGCGCAGCTGGGCATCGGCCTCGCGAATCGCCGGCGGCGGCAGCGTGGCCTGCAAGCGAACGCGTGAGCTGGCCTCGTCGATCAGGTCGACGGCTTTGTCGGGAAGGAAGCGGTCGGTAATATAGCGGTCGCCGAGCTTGGCGGCCGTCTCGAGCGCTTCGTCGGTGATCTGAACCTTGTGATGCGCTTCGTAGCGATCGCGCAAGCCTTTGAGAATTTCGATCGTTTCGTCGACCGTCGGCTCGCCGACCATCACCGGTTGGAAGCGGCGCTCGAGCGCCGAGTCCTTCTCGATGTGTTTGCGGAACTCGTTGAGCGTCGTCGCGCCGATGCATTGCAGCTCGCCGCGCGCCAGCGCCGGCTTGATGATGTTGCTGGCGTCGATCGCACCTTCGGCGGCGCCGGCGCCGACCAACGTATGCAGCTCATCGATGAAAAGAATGATCTCGCCCGCGGCGCCGCGGATTTCGTCCATCACGCGCTTCATGCGCTCTTCGAACTCGCCGCGATACTTCGTCCCCGCGACGAGGCCGGCCAGATCGAGCGTGATCACGCGGCGATCGCGCAGGGGCTCGGGGATGTCGCCCTTGATGACGCGCCGCGCGAGCCCTTCGGCGATCGCCGTCTTGCCGACGCCGGGCTCGCCGATGAGCGCCGGGTTGTTCTTGGTGCGGCGCGAGAGAATTTGAATCACGCGTTCGATTTCGGTGTTGCGCCCGATCACCGGATCGAGCTTGTTGTCGCGTGCCAACTGGGTGAGGTCGCGGCCGTAAGCATCCAGCGTCGGCGTCTTGCTCTTGCCTTTGGGCGCCGAGGGCTGGCCCTCCGCGCCGAGCAGCGAAGTCGTCTGAACGCGGACTTTGGCCGGGTCGATGCCGAGGTTGGTCAGCACGCGAGCGGCGACGCCTTCACCCTCGCGGATCAGCCCGAGAAGCAAGTGCTCGGTCCCGATATAGTTGTGGTTGAGCTGACGCGCCTCTTCGAAGGCCAGCTCGATCAC
>JASHXG010000096.1 GCA_030043675.1 Vulcanimicrobiota bacterium | reverse complement strand
GTCGCGAGGTATTTCCACGGACTTCCTCCAAGGCCGATTACCCCCGCGTCGGTAGCAACCGCGACGCAGGGATCGTACACTATCTATCGACCAAAGTCAGTTCCAATTTTACCTCGCGTGCCCTGCAACCAGAACAGAGCAAGCAGCGTTTTTGCGTCGGCAACGCCATCAGCGACCAGGCGCCATGCAGCCTCGCTGCTGAACGTGCCGATTTCGATGCGCTCGTCTTCGTCGAACTGGGGCTCCCCCGAAACGAGCGCTTCGGCGCAGAAAAAATGCATGATCTCGTCGCAAAAGCCCGGCGTCATCCACGTCGAGCCGATCGGCCGGATGCTGCCGGCCCGATAGCCGGTTTCCTCGCGCAGCTCTCGTAACGCGCCTTCGACCGGATCTTCGTTCGGTTCCGCGCTGCCGGCCGGGACCTCCCAGAGCGCGCGGCCGGCGGCGTGGCGGTACTGCCGAACCAAGACGATCTCGTCGGGGGCCGTCAACGCGACGATTGCAAACGAAGGGCCGTGTTCGACGACATCGACCCGATGCTGCGCGCCGTCCTCGTAACGCAACTCGTCGATGCGAACGTTGAAGACGCGCCCGTCAAAGACTCGGCGCGAGGAAAGCAGCTGCGGAGAATCCATGCTTGTGGGCTTAGCGGAAGAGCCGCGCCGTGCCTCGTATGATCTCTGAACTCATGTCGAAGCCGCATTCGCCGGTGCTCGCCGAGATCGGGTGGCTCGCGTTCTTCTTGGCGGTTTTTGCCGCCCTGGTTTATCTGCTGGTGGGTCTGCTCGTACCGCATCATTTCAACGACAAGATTGCCATCATGCTGGCCGCCATCTTTGCGGCCTTGATCATGATCGCAGCGCGCGCCTGGCTCTCGCCGATGCGGCGAAGGCGCTAGCGCGCGCGTGGCTACGCGACTTGGAAGCCACGCCCAACGTTTGGTGAAAGCGCGCGCGCTTCGATCCGTCAAGGGCCGAAGCGAGCAGAAGCGCTTCGCATTCGAGGGACCAACCCTGTTGGGCGAAGCGCGGGCGAGCGGTCTGGCCATCGAGGAGCTGTATGCGACGCCGGCCGCCTACGAGACGATGCCGCTGGTGCGCGAGTACGACGCGTCGGGTACCCCGACGTTCATCGTCACGACCCACGCCCTGGCGGCGATCTCCGACTTGGCAACCCCCAGCGGGATCGTCGCGGTCGCGCCGATTCCCTTAAGCGGCCTCGAGAAGCTGCTAAGCCTCGGCACTCCGGTCTTGGTTCTGGCCGACATCGGCGATCCGGCCAATGCCGGGACGCTGCTGCGGTCAGCCGATGCGTTCGGTTGCCCGGGTGTCGTCTTCGGCCGCCTCGGCGTGGACCCGTACAATCCCAAGGTCGTGCGCGGGGCGATGGGCGCAATCTTTCGGCTGGCGATAGCGGTCGCGGAACCGGCCGAGCTGCAAGCCGTCGCGGCGGCGGCCGGCTTCACGCTCCTCGGCCTGGCCGCCCAAGGTGAGCCGCTCGCCGGCGAGCGCTGGGACGAGCCGGTCGCGCTCGTGGTTGGGCACGAACGGCATGGGCTGGGACGTTGGGCGCCCCTCTGCCGGCGCATCCTTGCCATCCCAATGGCCCCTTGCGCGGAGAGCCTGAGCGCGGCGGTTGCAGGCTCGATTGCCCTCTACGAAGCTGCTTGTACGACGGGGAAAGGGGGCCCCGGCCGCTCGCGGCTCGGGCTTGTCAAGTAAGTACTTTGGGTGGAAAAAGTCAAGACTACCGATGCCAAAAGTCGCATGGTATACTCAGCGCATTCAGCGACGTGGGCCGCCCTGTTGGAGCTGACGGCTCAAAAGGAGAGTGCAAAGCGTATGGCGACGTCCTACCTCTTCTGGAGGCTCTTCGCTCAGACAGGATCGATCGACGCCTACCTGGTTTATCGGCGTTTACATGGAGCCCCAAGCCCAACCTAAGCCTGGGAGTCCAAGCCGCGATGGCTGATTGAAAGACCTCAAAAAGTTTTCGCAAGCGCGCCCGGTGGTAAAGCAGCCGGGCGTTTCTCTTTGCTTCCATGCCCGCGGGGCGGCCGCAGCGAAGAGACGGGCATGAGCGAACTGGCAACCCAGCTCGACGAGTTGCGCCGGCGTTTTGGCAACGCCGTTGCGGGCGCGCCCGACGAAGCCGCGCTCGAACAGGTCCGAATCGCGTACCTCGGCCGCAACGGCGAGGTTACGCAGGTGCGCCGCACGATCGGACGGCTACCGGCGCCCGAGCGGCCGGGCGCGGGGAAGTCGATCAACGACGCAGTCGAAGCCATGGAGGCCGAGCTGGAGAGCGCGCAGGCTCGTCTCGAGTCGCTCACGTTCCAGAGCGAGCTCGCCGAATCGATCGACGTCACCTTTCCCGCAATCCCCGCCAGGACCGGCTCGCTCAATCCGGTGCGGCGCGTCATCGACGACGCCTGCACCTACTTCCGCCGGCACGGCTTCGCGGTCGTGGCCGGCGACGAAATCGAGTCGGACTACAATAACTTCGACGCGTTGAACATTCCGAGCGATCATCCGGCGCGCGAAGGCTTCGACTCGTTTTGGATCACCCCGATGCTGCTCTTGCGTCCGCACACCTCACCGGTGCAGATCCGCACGATGCAACAGCATCGGCCCCCGATTGCGATCGTCGCCCCCGGTAAATGCTTTCGGCGTGATGCGGTCGACGCGCGTCATCTCTTTCAGTTTCACCAGATCGAAGGATTGCTCGTCGCGCAGGGCATTCATTTCGGTCACCTGAAGGGCATGCTCGCCGAGATGTGCCGAGAACTCTACGGAGCGCAGCAGAGCGTGCGCTTTCGTCCGTCCTACTTCCCGTTCACCGAGCCGAGCGCCGAGGTCGATACGACCTGCCCGAAATGCGGCGGAGTCCGCGATGTGCATAGCACATTGGAGTGTAGCATGTGTGGGGGCTCGGGGTGGATTGAGCTGGGCGGAGCGGGGATGGTTCATCCCAGCGTACTTCGTGAAGTCGGATACGATCCAGACGTCTATTCCGGGTGGGCCTTCGGCTTCGGCGTCGAACGCCTGGCCCTGGCGCGCTACGAGGTCGACGACATTCGCCGCTTTATAAACGGCGATCCCAACTTTCTCGAGCAATTGGCGTAGAGGCGAGTAGGGACGAGTGCGGGTTCCAATCTCCTGGCTGCGCGAGTTCGTCGATCTACCGAACGATGCCGCAGCCATCGCGGATCGTTTGGCGATGCTCGGCTTTCCGGTCGCCTCGATCGAGGGGCGTCCCTCGATCACCGGCGTCGTTGCCGGCCGGATCGTGGAGCTCGAGAAGCATCCCAATGCCGACCGGCTCTTGGTCGCGCGCGTCGACGTCGCCGGCGAACGGCCGTTGACGGTTGCGACGGCCGCCACCAACGTCGCGGCCGGGCAGACGATCGCGCTAGCGACGATCGGCGCGCGCCTGCCGGCGCTGACGATCGAGCCGCGAAAGATGCGCGGCATCGCATCCGAAGGCATGATGATCTCCGCCGAAGAGCTGGCACTGCCGGCCGAATGGTTCGAGGACGGGATCATGCAGCTCGATTCCACAGTCCGGCTCGGAGAGAACGTGATCGACGCCTTCGGTCTCGAGACCGCGGTGTTGGACGTCGAGATCACGAGCAACCGCGTCGATGCCATGTCGGTCATCGGATTGGCACGCGAGCTCGCGGCATCGTACGGCGTGGCACTCCGCCTCCCGTCGTTTACCAATCCCGGCACCGGTGACGAGCCGCTCGGCGCGCAGCCGCGCGTCTCGATCGAATCGGCCGATTGCGTTCGCTTTGTCGCCCAACGTTTCGATGGAATTCGCGTCGGCGTCGCGCCGGCCTGGATGCGCGTCCGCTTGGCCC
>JASHXG010000095.1 GCA_030043675.1 Vulcanimicrobiota bacterium | reverse complement strand
ACCTTCGAGGCGTGCTGGTTGATCCAGTAGCCCAGCAGCGCCGCAATGACCAGGCCGGCCGCGTCGACGAGGGTGCCGTTGATCGGGCCGAAAATCGCACCGTTCATGATGGCGAGCGCGTCGGTAACCGAGAACGGCGCCGAGGCCACCAGGGCGAAGACCGCCACAGCAAGCGGGTAGGCGAGCGGGCCGATGGTGCGGATCTCGTGTTCGACCCGCGGCTGGTGCCGGATGACTAAGAACGCGAGCACAAACGAGGCGGCCAGCAGCGCGAGCGCTGCGGTCCGCCGAACGAGCCGGTTCAAGCGATACGGGTACGGTCTGACTTGATGCTTGTACGAGCGATCATCACGGTGCTATGCGGTGTTGGGCTCTACGCCTCGCTTTTCATGCTGAGCAAGACCCGCCGGCACGCGCGCGGCGAGCTCGCCGAGCCGAGCGTGGTCCAAACCCCCCGCGCCCGCCTCTACGGCGGCGTTCCCAATGCGCTGCTCGGCTCGATTTATTACCCGGTCTTGGCGCTCGCGGTCTGGGTGGTTCGGCGTCCGCCGCTCACGCTGGTGGTGCTCGCGGCGGCGCTCTGCGCGGCGCTGACGTCGCTCGCGCTCGCTTATTCGCTGCTCTTCATTACCCGGCGGCCATGCCCGTACTGCTGGACAGGCCACGTGGTGAACTGGGCACTGCTGCTGCTTTGCAGCTGGTTATTTGTGCCGGCTATCTTGAGTTGACGCACTCAATTTGTTAAAATCACCCTCTCTGGTCAGGACGGCAGTGAACGTTTCGCCGAAACCGCCGGAGAGAGCGGCCGGCTTCGCAGCGTCAGTTCTTCGAACCGGCGAACGGCAGGAATTATGGGGTTGCGCGAGTGCGCAACCCCACTGCTTTTAAAGCGGGCGGATCGAGTCGATCATGGCGCGATAGGCCGGATCTTCCGTTGGTGCGGCGGCGAACCAGGCCGCCAGCATCTCCTCGGCGACCGGCACCGAGGTCGAGCGCAGGCTCATGCAGAGCACGTTGGCATCATTCCACTCGCGCGCCCCGGCCGCCGTCGCCGCGTCGCTGCAGAGTGCCGCGCGAATGCCGGTCACCTTGTTCGCGGCGATGCTGACGCCGGTTCCGGTCCAGCAGCAGAGCACGCCATAGCGGGCCTGGCCGCGCTCCACGGCCTCGCCGACCCGTCGCCCGACCGACGGCCAAGCCTCATCGTCGCCGGGCGCGAGCGCACCGAAACGAATGACGTCGTAGTGGTGCGCGCGCAGCCACCGATCGACCGCCTCCGGAAGTTCGCCGCCCATATCGCTGCCCAGCGCTACACGCACGGGCAGGGTTTCGCGCCGGCGGCGCCATCTACTAGCTACTGTGCCTATTCCGCGCTTGGCCGCAACCGTGATCCTGATGCGGACGCCGTTCGAAGTCTATCTCACGCGCCGCAGCTCAAGCAGCGCCTTCGCCGCCGACGCCTTCGTCTTTCCCGGCGGCACCGTCCAGGCGCAGGACGGCTCGCTGGCAGCGCTCGCGAGGGTCCATGGAAGCAACGACGACGACGCGGCGTCGCGCACGCTCATGGTGGCGGCTGCGCGCGAGCTCTTCGAGGAAGCCGGCGTGTTGCTGGCATGTACGAAAGCCGGATATCCGCTCGAGGCCGGGCGCATCAATGAAGAAGAGATCGCGCGCGAGCGCACCGGCGTGCGCAGCGGGGCGCTGCCCTTCGCCGATTTCCTCGCAAGCCACGATTGGTACGCGGATGCCCGCGCGCTCGCGCCGTTCTCGCACTGGATCACGCCGTCGAGCGAACCGCGGCGCTACGATACGCATTTCTTCCTCGCAGTCGCCCCCGCCGATCAGACGGTCACCGCCGACCGCATCGAAACGCACGACGGACGCTGGATCTCGCCCGGCGAAGCGCTCGCGCGCCATCGCGCGCGACGCCTGCACCTCGTCTATCCCACGATCAAGCATCTCGAGCGCCTCGCGGCTTTCAGTGACCTCGAGAGCCTCCGCGACTTCGCTCGCAGCAAGCCGATTTACACGATCGAGCCGGCGACGACGATGGAGGGAGATTTCTCGATACCGGCCGAGATGGAAGGCGCATGGTAACGCTCGTTCGCGCACCCAACCCGTCGCCCATGACGCTTTCGGGGACGAATTCATACCTGATCGACTGCGGGGATGGGCACGCGCTCGTAATCGATCCGGGACCGTCGATCGCTTCGCACGTCGACACGCTGCTGGAAGCCGCCAGCGCGCAGTCGCTGACGATTACTGCAATCGCGGTAACGCATTGGCATCCCGACCACGCGCCGGCCGCCGCTCCGCTTGCCGCGATGACCGGTGCTCCGATCTATGCGCACCCCGCAAGCACGATCCCACACGATCGCGACCTCGAGCTCGAGCGCGATCTTCGCATCGGCCAAACCGCCTTGCGCGCAATCGACGCCCCCGGGCATACCTTCGATCACGTGATCTTCCACCTGGCGCGCGAACGCGCGCTCTTCACCGGCGACGTCATTCTCGGCGAGGGTTCGGTCGTGATCGCGCCGCCGGGCGGCGCGATGCGCCCTTACCAGCGCACGCTGCAGCGACTTGCCGAGGAGTTCGGCGAGGCGAGCGTGATCTATGGCGGCCACGGCCCGATCGTTACCGACGCGCAAGCGAAGATCGCCGAGTATATTGCACATCGCCGGATGCGCGAAGAGGAGATCCTCGCCGCGCTCGCCGAGCGAGCGCACACGATTCCCGAGCTGGTGCTGCGCATCTACGGTCCGACGCCGAGCCCGCTCCGCCCCGCGATGGCCCGGCAGATTCTCGCCCATCTCATCGCGCTCGAAGGCGAGGGGCGCGTCGCGGCTGAGCCCACCGGTCGCGCGATGAACGCCGGCGAGGATACGATGCTCAACCCACGGATCGAAGAGATCGTCGCTCCCGAAGAAGCCGCTATCATTACCGCCGAGCTCGGCTCACAACTGCGGATCGGCGCGCTCAATCGCTATCGCCTCAACGCTGCCGTCTCTGGAGAGCTGCCATGAATCGTTCGCTAACTGGATCGCTGCGCCGGCTGCTTTTCGTTGCGGCCGCAGCGGTGGTTGCCTCGTGCGGACCGCCCGCAATGCCTCCGGTTGAAAACCCGAACGCGCTCGCACCGAACGGGTGCTACGTCATCAAGGTCGCGCCGGTGAAAGTCAAGGCGACGATCACGTTTTACGGATGGCCGGACAACTCGCCGCCCGGAAACCGGATCGCGCATCCGATCATTCACAAGGTCGCCGGCGGCGACGGCACCTATTGCAACCCGACGACCTTCGCCACCGAACGGTCGAACGACAAGCGAATTCCCTACGGCATCAAGATCTACGTGCCGTTCCTCAAGCAGTACTTCATTCGCGAGGATGACTGCGCGCCGTCGGGACCGCCGACCGGAAGTGGGAGCAACGGCTGCTACAAGCTGTGGTTCGACCTTTGGATCGGTGGTAACGCGCACTCGAAGGCGAGCGCGGTCGTACGCTGCGAAGACAGGTTGACGCCCAACACAGAAGTGCCGGTCATCCTCTATCCCGATGCGCATCTGCCGGTTGCCCATCCCGGAGCGATTTATCGAAACGATCCGCCGCCGGACGGCACCTGCTACGGGAAGCCGGAAAAATAGCGCTTTTATCGTCCATCCCGGAACGTGATGTAACGATGGCCGAAGAAGCCGATCGGTAACTGTACGACGATCGCGACGATCTTGGCACCAATCGGAACGACGTGGAATCCAAGGACCAGTGTCTCGACGACGACTTGCGTCACGATGAACGACGCGGAGAGCACCGTCAAGTACGCCGCGATTTGAAAAGCATGCGGTGCCCCTCTTGCGCGGAACGTCCAGAGTTTGTTGAGCGTGAAGTGGACGATCACCCCGCAGGTAAAAGCAATCGTGGTGGTGACCGGCAAGTAGACGCGTAGCACCACGAGCGCCTGAAAGCACGCTAAATCCGTAGCGACCGCAAGCGCGCCGGTCGTCGCGTAGCGAACGAAGTACTCGGCATTCCCGGTACCGGTGGCTGCTCGCTTCAGCAGCGAGGCCATCAGAACTCCGTTGTTGCGGAAGCGGGGAGTGGGGCGGCGCCGACTTTTGCGCCCGCGGGGTCGAAGATCGCAAACCTGGCGATCCGCCAGCGCTGCAGCCGGAAGGCGGCAGCGGTCGCGACCACGCCCAGTCCGTAGCGTACGCTGCGCGCGAAGCCGATCGTGGACGCCTCGGGGAAATAACGGGTCGGGCACGAGATCTCGCCGATCCGCAGGCCGAAGTAAATAGCCTGCGCGAGGACTTGGTTGTCGAAGACGAAGTCGTCGGAGTTCGCCGCAAGCGGAAGCCTCTCGAGCACGTGGCGAGCATAGGCGCGCAGACCGGTATGGTACTCGGATAGCCGCGCTCCGACCAGCAGGTTTTCGAATGCCGTAAGGGCTCGATTCGATACGTACTTGTAGAGCGGCATGCCCCCGGTGCGGGCGCCGCCGCACAGGATACGCGACCCCAGCGCCACGTCGTATTCATCGAATGCGACCATTGCCGCTAGCGCCGTAACCAAACGGGGCGAGTATTGATAGTCGGGATGGATCATCACGACGACGTCGGCGTCGAG
Organism: Vulcanimicrobiota bacterium; assembly: GCA_030043675.1. Taxonomy (GTDB): domain Bacteria; phylum Vulcanimicrobiota; class Vulcanimicrobiia; order Vulcanimicrobiales; family Vulcanimicrobiaceae; genus Cybelea. The sequence continues at coordinate 2,904 of JASHXG010000095.1, read as the reverse complement.
CGCGAGCGCCGCGCGATAGCAGGTTTTTTGATTGCCGCCATAACCGAGGTTCCGCTCGTGGGTCACGACGCGCGCGCCGAGTTGCCGAGCCAGCGAGGCCGTTTCGTCGCCGCTGGCATCGTCGACCACGACGACCTCGTCGACGACCGGCTTGGGGAGTTCGTCGTAGGTCTGCCGTAACGTCCGCGCGGCGTTGTAGGCCGGCATGACGACGACGACTTTCCGTCCGTTCAGCACGCCTGCCAAGCTTACTGAGCCGAGCGTAAATATCCCTGAGTGCGAAAGCGATAGACCGTGACCGACTCCAGCCGGCCTGGGTACTGCCTCTGGGCCAGAAGAGGATAGCGCGCTCGCATGGCGTCTAAGAGCCGCCGCGCGGGCGAGCGGTAGAGACGGCCTCGCGACAGCTTCGCCGAGTTGCCCGCGTCATCGACGATCAAATCGAGATACTCGTGGGCGCCCGCTTCCTTGCCAAGGGCGATGATCGCATTGCGAACGGCGCGCGGCGAGTAGATGCCGGCGTCGCGTCCATACCTGAATATCTCCGGGTGGTTGGTCTGTCCAAACGCGGTGTAAGCAACCTGCGCACCACGCGTGTAGAACGCGAAGGTCGCCGTCATATAATCCGGTGCGATGACGTAGAGCGTCGCCGGATCGAGCGGCTGCGACCGCACGAAGGTTCGAATGCCGGATTCGGGCATGCCGGCGGTATGCGCGGCAAAGACGATGTCTTCGGTCACCATGAAGAGAGACAGCACCGCGGTCGCTGCCGCTCCCCATCGCGCCCACTGCGATGGACGTTCCAGCCTGATTCGTTCAAACCACGCCGCGACGATCCACGCGAGAAAGACGCAGAAGAGCCCTAGCAAGGGGGCGACGTATCGGATGCCAAACCGCCCGGCGCCCGCAACCAGCGCCAACGCTGCGGCGTACATCAGTCCCATCGCGATCGCGTCGGCGTTAACCTTGCGTGACATCACGAGCCTCACCAACGCAGCCGCAAGGAAGAGGCCCAGCACGATCGCCAGTTTCTCCGGCCACAACGGCAGAGACCGCACGATCGTCCACGCGAAAAAGCCAAGCTTATCCAACGCATTAGGCGGCGGTACGAATAATGGGTTTCCGGGATGCCACGGCGACCTCAGGAAGTAGGGGTCGGGCTGACGCAAGAACGTCGGCAACCAGAACAGAAACGGCAGCGCTCCGAGCCCCAACGCGCCGGCCAATGCGAGACCGTGCCGCACCCCTCGCGGCGAGCTCAGCGCCCACGCGGCGAGCATCGGTACGTAATAGAGCGCCGCATATTGGGTGTACATGGTCAGCATCGTTACCACCGCGATGGCGGCCAAGCGAGCAGGGCGAAGCCGTTCGCGCCGTCCGGCCATAATGAGTGCGGCCAACGCCGTGCAGAGCAAACCCATCAGCGGATAGAGGTAATTGCCCGACTCCAAGATCGCCAGCGGGCTCACGGCGTACATCGCGGCTGCCAAAAGGCCGACGGCCGCCGTGCCGGCGATCGTGCCGAGTCGATAGACGGCTGGAATGGTCAAGACGCTGAAGAGAACGGGCAGCACCTTGAGTGAGAGCTCGCTGGTGCCCGCCAACCGCACCCAGCCGTAGGCAATCAGGAAGTAGAGCGGCGGATGGTATTCCGTCTCGACGACGCGATGCAGAAACGCTTGAAACGTCGGCGCGATGGCGTCGATGTAGACGTAGGCCTCGTCTCGCCAGAGGCCGTCGTGCAGGAACCCCGGGATTCGTATCAATGTGCCCACCGTCACGATCCCGGCTAGGATCGCACGGGTGCGCGTACGCTCGGTCAAGCCTACTCGATGCGCAAGACGATCTTGCCGAACTGTTCCGCGGCAGCCAGGCGCTGCGCGGCGGTAGCGGCATCGGTCATCGGATAGACGCGATCGACGACCGGGCGCAGGCCCTGCTCGAAGAGCTCGAGCATCGCGCGGAAGTCCCACGGGCTGCCCATCGAGGTGCCGAGGATCGTGACGTGCTTCCAAAAGAGCGAGAAGAGCTTGAGCGTTGCATCCCCGGTGGTGCGCCCGTAGACCGCGATGCGCCCGCCGGGGCGCACGGCCTCGAGGGCTTTGCCGAGCGTCTCGCCGCCGGTGGAATCGACGACCAGATCGATCGGACCCGCCGCGCGCAGCGCTTTGTGCCACTCGGGCGTCGCCGCATAGTTGAGCGCGACGTCGGCCCCCAATGCCTTCGCGCGCTCGAGCTTTGCGTCGCTGCCCGACGTGACGATCGTCCGCGCGCCGACGTGTTTGGCGAACAGCAGCACGAAGGTCTGCACGCCGCCGCCGATGCCCGTGATGAGAATCGTTTCGCCCGGCTTCAATCCCCCTCGCGTGAAGGTCGCGCGATAGGCGGTTAGACCGGCCAGCGGAATGGCGGCGGCTTCCTCCATCGAGAGCGCCTGCGGTTTGGGAGACGCGTTGGCTGCCGGTACTGCCACGTACTGCGCAAAGGTTCCGTCGTGCGGCATCCCGAGGATGTTGGCGCGTTCGGCGTCCCAAGCGCGCGGGTCATCGCCCCAGCCAAGCAGCGGGTCGATCACGACGTGGTCGCCGACGGCGACCCCCGCGACGCGGCTGCCGATCGCCGCGACCTCGCCCGCGCCGTCGGAGCCGAGCGTCACCGGCAGGCGAATCTGCGGATAGAGGCCCTGCGTGATGAAGACGTCGCGATGATTCAAGGCCGCCGCGCGAACGCGCACCAGCACCTCGTCGTCCGCGATCGCGGGTACGGGGATATCGTCGAGCACGAGATTCTGCGGACCTCCCAGTTCGTGCACGCGCACGGCTTTCATCGTCTCGCTCATTCGTGCAGGGTAACGATGAACCTTATCGACGCCGGCTGGATGAAGAGCGCGTTGGTCGGATAGTT
>JASHXG010000094.1 GCA_030043675.1 Vulcanimicrobiota bacterium | reverse complement strand
CAAGGTCTCTTGGACGACGTCCTCGCCGTCGAAAACCGATCCGGTCATGCGAGCGCAGTAGCGATGGAGCTCGGGGCGAATCTCGTCGACGAGCTCCATGAAACTGTCGCGCGCTTCCACCATGGCGGGTAGAAGCGCGCGCGGCTCGTTGGTCACCTAACTTTGCGGCGGATGCGTGCCATCAGCGCGGTGAGTTCGATCAGAACTCCGGCCGCCACCCCGCTCGCCAACGGCGTCGCGAGCTCCTCGACCGGCAGACCGAAGATGTGCGCGATCAGGATCATGTCGTCGCCTGCGCATTCTGGACGCGCTCGACCCACCCCGGGTCGGGCGACGCGCCGGCATCGTAGTTGTCATGCCAGTTCCACCACGTGTATGGCTCGGTTTGCGGATAGCCTTGCGGGGAGTCTTCCCACTTCTCCTGGCGTCCCAGCGGGGTCGTGTCGAGATAGTCCCACGTGCCGCCCATCTGCTCGTCGCCGCGGCTGTTGATGAGGTAGGTGCGGAAGATGCGCTCGCCATCGCGGAAGAAGACGTTGGTGCCGTGCCACTCGTCGACGCCGAAGTCGGCGTCGAAGCCGTCGGTTATGGTGTACCACGGCATCGTCCAGCCCATCCGCGTCTTTAAGCGCGCGATCTCCGGCTGAGCAGCGCGCGAGACGAATGCCAGCGTCGTGTCCCGCGCGTTCAAGTGGGCGAGATGCGCGACTTGGTCGGCACACATCGAGCAGCCACGGCAAGCGTGTTCCGGCCAGCCGAACACGCCCGGCTCGAAGAACGCGCGATAGACGATCAGTTGACGGCGTCCTTCGAACAGGTCGCCTAAGCTCAGCCGTCCCTTAGTTGAGTCGAACTGATAGCTCTTCTTAACCTCGACCCACGGCATCCGCCGGCGCTCGGCGGCCAGGGCGTCACGCGCGCGGGTAAGCGCTTTCTCCTTTACGAGCAGCTGCTCGCGCGCAGCTTCCCATTCCTGTGGGGAAACGATTGGGGGCGTCTTCATTCTGCGATCTCCTTTCAGCGATGTTTCGTGCTCCGTCTCGAAGACGATTACACCGGGCCAAAAGATACGGTGAGGGTGCGAGTCCGCTCGGCTCGAACTCGGGCAGAGCGATGGAGCAAGAGATCCGGTCCGGCTCGGCAGAGTTCGGACAGCTCCTGCGCCGCTATCGGCTCGCCGCCGGGCTCTCGCAGGAAGCGCTCGCCGAGCGCGCTCGGATGAGCACCGAAGGGATCAGCGCACTCGAACGCGGCTACCGCCGCTCGCCGCAGCGAGAAACCCTCGAGTTGCTTGCCGGCGCACTGGCGCTCGATGACGAGCAGCGTCGCGACTTCGAATCGGCCGCGCGCGCCGGCGTAGCGCGCCGTGCCGGGTCAGCCTCGGTTACCGTTGGTCCGTGGCCCGAAACCGGAGCGGCGGCATTGCCGATCGCTTTGACGACGTATGTTGGACGTGAGGGCGATATGGCGTCAATCGCCGCGCTACTGCGCGAGTCTCGCTTGGTCACGCTGACGGGGGCGGGAGGCGTCGGCAAGACGCGCGCCGCGCTGCACGCCGCCGGCGCTCTAGACGATGAGTGGGAATATCCGCCGCGTTTTGTCAGCCTCGCCTCGGCCGTCGACGGGGTGTCGGTCGTGCAGAGCATTGCAGCGGCGCTCGGCGTGCAGGAAGTACCGAACCATTCGCTGCGCGAGACGCTGCAATCGTACCTTCGCGGCAAAGCCATGCTGTTGATCCTCGACAACTGCGAGCACGTGATCGATGCGGCGGCAGAGCTCGCCGAATCGTTCTTGGCCGGCTGTCCGCGCGTGCGGATTCTCGCGACCAGCCGCGAACCGCTGCGCGTCGCCGGCGAACATGCCTACCGGCTTCCTTCGCTAGCGATCCCGTCACCCGGCGAGTCGCATGCTCTGACCGCCGCTGAGGCGGTCGAGTACGGCGCGGTGCGCCTCTTCGTCGATCGTGCGCGTGCGGTGAACCATCGCTTCGAACTGACCGACGAGCAGGTTTCGAACGTCGCCGAACTCTGCCGGCACCTCGACGGGATACCGCTTGCGATCGAACTGGCCGCTGCGCGTGTGAACGCGCTGTCGCTCCGCGAGCTCAACGAAAGGCTCGGCGAACGCTTCCGCCTGCTCACGGGCGGAGAGCGCACGGCATCGCCGCGCCAACAGACCATGCGCGCGACGATCGATTGGAGCTACAACCTCCTCTCCCCGCCCGAGCGGCAGCTCTTCGAGCGCCTTTCGGTGTTCGCCGGAGCTTGCACGGTGGCGGCGGCGGCGCGCGTCGATGCCGAAGGCGCCCGGGAAGCGGACGTGCTCGACTTGCTGACGGCGCTTGCCCACAAGTCGCTCGTCGTCGCGGATCTCAACGGTGACGAGACACGCTATCGTCTGCTCGAATCCTTCCGCGAGTACGCACGCGAAAAGCTGGCAGCGCGCGGCGAAACGGATGCGCTCGCGCGCCGGCACGCACTCGTCTGCCTCGAAATCGCCCGAGCATACAACCGGGCTGCCGACGCGAACCTCGACGAACTCTTTCGGCCCAAGATCGCTTCGGAGTTGGAGAACTGGCGCGCGGCGCTGGAATGGACGCTGACTGCGCAGAACGACGTCGTTTTGGGCCAGGAGTTGGCCGCCGAGCTGGTGACGGTCTGGCATACGTTCGCGCCCGTCGAGGGACGGCGCTGGCTCGCTCTGGCCGAGCAGGCCGGCGGCCCAACACCGCCGGCGATTCTCGCCGCACTCAGCTTGGCACAAGCGGACGTCGCATTGCTGCTCGGCAACAGCACTGCGCAGCTCGCGTATAGTCGGGCCGCGCTTTCCTACTATCGCGGCCTTAGCGACCCGCTCGGCATCGCGCAGGCCCAAGCCCGCGTCGGCAACGCGCTTACGTCGACCGGAGAGATTCAAAAGGGAACCGCACTGCTTCGCGAGGCCCTCGAGGGCGGGCGCCGTCTAAGAAACGGCCGCCTCACCGCATTCGCGTTGCGAGCCCTATCGTTATCCAGCGCCGAGAACGATTGTGACTACGTCACCGCACGACGCTATGCATCGGAGGCGCTGCAGGTTCTCGAAGCGATGGGAGCAACCCTCACCGCCGCCGCGGCGCCTGAGCTGGCGGAGTACGAATTTGCCGCCGGCAATCCGGAGCTTGCGGCTCGGCAGATCGCCGGACAGATCGCGATAATCCGAGCAGCCAATATGGCTCCCCGGATCATCGTCGTGAGGCTATGCCTTTTGGCCTGCTATCTGAACGCGGCGGCTCGGTTTGACGAAGCCGAGGATTGCGCTCGCGAAGCGCTCGATCTTAGCAGCAGGCGCGACTTTGAAGACCTGGCGCCGCGAGCGCTGCAGTGCCTCGCCGCAACGGCCGCGCTGCGAAAGCAAGATCTTTCGAAGAGCTCTCGCGAAACGTGGACGCGAGCCGCTCGGATCTTAGGCTTCGCGCAAGCCCGGCTGGCAGCGCTGCGTGCTATGCCGCGGCCCACGGAACTCCAAGAATGCCGGCGCGTTATCGGCGTGTTGCAAAGCGCGATCGGCGAGGCAGCGGTTGCCGACGCGATGACGGCCGGCTCGGTAATGACGCAAGAGCAAGCGATCGACGAGCTCGATTGCGTTTAACGAACAGCCGGGAAGCCCGCGCGAGCTGCGGTTTCGACGACCAGTTTTGCCGCCGCAATATCTTCGCACGCCAACCCGACGGATTTGAAAACGGTCGTCGCAGAGCGCTGTAGCGGCTTTGCGCCGCCGAAGATTTCGCCGGCTTCGGCGTAGATGTGCGCGTTCGCGAGGATAATGTCTCCCGCTTCCTTGGCGGCCGCCTCGCGCGAATCGACGAGCACGGTGGCGGCCGTCGCTTCGTCGTCGAGCTCGCGCCAATCCGGGCGCGCCGATCCAATGGCATTCACGTGAGCGCCCGGCTCGAGCCACGCACCCTCGAGGATCGGCTCGTGCGCGCCCGTTGCCGTGACGACCACGTCGGCTCCGCGAACCGCGGACTCCGCGGAATCGGCGACGCGCACGGCGTGTTCGCGGGCGAACCGCTCCGCGTGCGCGGGGGTCCGGCTCCACACCCGTACCTCGGAAAAGTTGCAGACGCGTTGGAGAGCTTCGAGATGCGAATGCGCTTGGACGCCGCTGCCGAGGATCGCGAGCACCTGACTCTGCGACGGCGCAAGGTACCTCGTGATTGCCGCCGAGACGGCAGCCGTACGCATCTCGGTGATGAGGCGGCCGTCCATAGCCGCCAGTGGTCTGCCGGTCTCGGTGCCATACAGCAAGATCGTCGCTTGGTGCGTGGGATGGCCGCTGCCGGCGTTCACCGGATAGAACGAAACGAACTTCAGCCCCATGACGTCGCCGACGACGGCCGGCATAATGCCCGCGTACCGCTGCTGCTCTGCAATGGTCATCACCTGACGTACGGGTTGTATTACTGCTCCGCGCGAAAACTCGATTAGAACGGTTTCCATGGCAGCAATGAGCTCGTCCCAATCCAAAAAGCGGCCCACGGCCTCTTCGTCAAGATAGATCATCGCGTGACTGGACGTGGGCGGCTCACGAGGCCGGGCTTCGCGTCCCGAGCGACCCCGGCCCGCCGAGATTGCAAGGAAGCCTGGGACAGGTCTATACTGAACCTCTCGGAGGCATTGGCAAATGAAAACATCCCTGCCGATCATCGCCGCGCTCTTTGCCGCGCTCGTTGCGCCGGCGGCGGCAACCGGAACCGTTCGCATTCAGCAGCACGATAACTCGGTTCAGACCTACACCGGCGTCGTGATGAAGATCGTTGGCCGCACGTTGACCCTGACATCGGCGGACGGCGTCTCGACGGTCGTGATCAGCGGTGCGAGCTGCGATCGCGGCGCGGATCTGATTCGGTGTACGGGCGGCGGGATGTCGCTGAAGCAAGACGGCGTGAATCACGTCATTCCATTTAGGAGCGCCACCTTCTACTTCAATTTGACCGATCAGGATCAAGCGCTGCCGCTCTCGACGCTGAAGGTCGCGCCGCACTCGGTCGTCTTCGCCGCGCACACCGTCAAGGACACTTACATTACCGGCAGTGGCAAGCTGGATCGGGAGCCGTCGCAATGAGAAGCATCGCTGCGGTCCTCGGGCTCGCAATCGCGATCGCGCCCAGTATGGCACTGGCCCAACGAGCCCATGGCGGAGGCCCCGGAGGCGGCGGCCGAGCCGCGGGCCGAGCCGCCGCGCCGGCCTCCCGAGGAGGAGCCAATCAAGGCCGTGGTTTTAACCTTGGTAACGACGTGCCCTCGACGCGTCAAGGCGGCGGCGCCCACGCCAACAACAACCGTAACAACCAGGCTAACGTCAATAACCGTAACAACAACGTCAACGTCAATAATCGCAACAACAACGTCAACGTCAATAACCGCAACAACAACGTCAACGTCAATAACCGCAACAACGTCAACGTCAACAACCACAACAACTACAATCGAAACGTCAACGTGAATAACGTTAACGTGAATCGGAACTACTCGTACACGTACAACCGCAGCGGGTACAACGGCTACGGCTGGCACGGTGCGGTTGTCGTCAACCCCGTCTATCGCGGTCCGGCTTGGGGCTGGAATCGCGGGGTGGTGTGGGCGCCGAACTACGGTTACTGGGGCGGCGGTTTTTGGGGCGCTTTCGCCGTCGGCGCAGCGACCGCGGCCGTGATGGGCTCGATCTACTACAACAATCAAAGGTACAATTCGTACCAGGTGAGCGCCGGCAGCCCGGGCGCGCAACTGCTCGCCAACTACGGCTTGCAGCAAGTGCCGTGCGGGCCGCCGGGTCTGGTCGTGATCTACGGCCCGAACAACGGCGTCATCTGCGCGAATCCGAACTCGCTCGTGGCCGCGGGCACGTATGCGGTCAACGAAAATAATCTGACCCTTCAGTCGCAATAAGAGCTCGGTATTCGACAGCATTGCGCCCGCGGTAATCGCGGGCGCGTATCATTCGCCTACCGGTTCGCGTCCGCGCTAGGGTGAGGCGCTCGGCGAGGCGCTGGGACTCGGGGAACCGTCTGGAGACGGCGATGGCGTCGGCGTACTGCCCGGCGGCAGCTGCGCCCCGTACATCGCCAGCAGCCAGATCGACCCGCGCCGCACCGTTACCTGGGGAATCGAGAACGCAAACTGCACCGTCGAGCTGTTCGGCGGCGTGGTCCACTTTCCGTAGTTGGCGAGCAGCTGATCCGTGCGCTTTCCACGGATGTACGTTTCGTTGTAGAGTTGCAACGCGAAAACGCGCCCGGCGTACTGGATCTGCGGCAGCGTATATTGTGCGGTCGCGCCGCCATTGAGCTTGAAGTCCATGTCGCTCTGCAAGCGAACAGCAACCAGCGGCGTGATGTGCATGAAGCGCGGATCCGGATTGGTCATAGACGGCACATCTTGCGGAAGAGGCTCCACCAGCATGGTCATCGTTCCGGGCGGCGTCGGAGATGGCGTGGGCGTATCGTCGCTATCGTCGCTGTCGTCGGAAGAGGGACTCGGCGAAGGCGTCGGTGACGCCGTCGCTTTTGCCTTCGGGTCGGGCGAGCCGCTGGGTGAGGGCGATGGAGCCGGCACGTTGAAGGCGACCGCGCAGTTGTACTGCTGATTGTATTGATGCGACACCTGAACCACCGGGCACTTCATCCCGGTCGGGCCTTGACCGACGGGATATTGCGCCTCGTTGGGGGCGAGCGTTGCACCGGGATTGGCGAGTTCTTCTTGGCCGTTCATGCCCATCTGCGGGCCGGCCATCTGTCCGCCCATTCCGCCGGTCATTCCACCGGGCGAGGCTCCGATCGGTCCGGGCTGCGAAACGGGCGGCTCCATATCGCCCATGCCGCCCATGCCGCTATCCAAGCCACTGCCTTGGCAGGCGGAAAGAACCAATGCAAGCGCCGCTAAAACGGCGCGGACATCCAACTTCATCGTCCTACTGCTTCGCCTCGACGACATCGCGCAACTCTTCGATGAACGATTCGAGCGACATCGTGCGCTTTTCGTCGATTCCGCGTTGGTTGACGTTCACCGAACGCTCCACCATCTCTTGCCTTCCCACTACGAGAATGTAGGGAACTTTCTGTGTTTTCCAGTGCCGAATCTTGTACCCAAGCTTCTCGTTCGTTTCGTCGAGCTTAACCCGAAAGCCCGCCCCTTCGAGTCGAGCGGCCACCTCCCGTGAATATTCCGCTTGCTCCTGAGAAATTGGTGTGACTACTGCCTGAACGGGTGCCAGCCAAGCCGGGAACGCGCCACCATAATGCTCGATTAAGATACCAAAGAAACGTTCCAGCGAACCGGCAAGTGCCCGGTGGATCATGACCGGTTCG
>JASHXG010000013.1 GCA_030043675.1 Vulcanimicrobiota bacterium | reverse complement strand
GGAAGGCGGCGGCAAACGTTTCGAGCGTTGCGGTCGTGTAGCTTGCATCGTCGACGGGTGCGTAATCGCAGAGCGCCCGCAGCAGCGGCAGGGTCGTCGCAACGCCTTCCACGACGTATTCGTCGATCGCGCGGCGCAGGCGCGCGATGGCTTCGCCGCGCGTCGGGGCCCATACCACCAGCTTGGCAACCAGCGAGTCGTACTCGGGCGGAATGCTCCAACCCGGGTAGGCTGCCGAGTCGACCCGCACGCCTAACCCGGCGGGTTCGCGATAGGCGCGAATCGTGCCGGGCGCCGGCCGGAAGTTCTGCGCCGGATCCTCGGCATTGACGCGCGCCTCGATGGCAAATCCGCGAAAGACGAGGTCGTCTTGCGTGAAGCCGAGGCGTTCGCCGGCCGCCACGCGGATCTGCTCGCGAATCAGATCGAGTCCGGAGATCATCTCGCTCACCGTATGCTCGACCTGAATGCGCGTGTTCATCTCGAGAAAGTAGAAGTTCTCGCCCGCGACGAGGCACTCGATCGTGCCGACGGAGTCGTAACCGATCGCTTGGGCCGCGCGCAGGCCCGCCTCGCGCATGCCGTCGCGCACGCGGTCGGGAATCTGGGCCGGCGTCTCCTCCCACAGCTTTTGATGGCGCCGCTGCAGCGAACAGTCGCGCTCGCCGACGTGCACGACGTTGCCGTACTTGTCCGCGAGAATCTGTAACTCGACGTGCTTGGGGTTTTCCAGATAACGCTCGGCGTAGAGGGTGCCGTCTTTGAAATAGGCCTCGGCTTCGCGGCGAGCCGTTGCGAATGCCGAGTCGATTTCTTCGAGCGTCCTCGCGACCCGCAGGCCTTTTCCGCCGCCGCCGGCCGCCGCCTTGAGCGCGATCGGCAATCCGTAGCGCTGCGCGGCTTTGCGCGCCGACGCGGCGTCCGCGATCGCGTCGGTTGCGCCGGGCACGAACGGCACGCCGGCTTCTCGCATCGCCCGCCGTGCGCGCAGCTTGTCGCCCATCGCGTCGATGGCGCCGGCATGGGGACCGATCCACCCGAATCCCTCGCTTGCGACCCGGCGCGCGAAGGCCGCATTTTCGGCCAGGAATCCGTAGCCGGGGTGGATCGCCTCGGCGCCCGCGCGACGCGCGACGTCGAGCAGCTTATCGGCGTCGAGATAGCTTTGCGCCGGGGCGGATGGGCCGACGGAATAGGCTTCGTCGGCCATTGCAACGTGCAGCGCTTCGCGGTCCGCTTCGGAGTAGACCGCGACCGATGCGATTCCCATCTCGCGGGCGGTGCGAATCACGCGCACGGCGATCTCGCCGCGATTCGCGATCAGTATCTTGCTAAACAAAAAGGCCCATGGCGTGGTATCCCGCGTCGACGAAATGCACGTCGGCCGTGACCGCGCCGGACAGATCCGAAGCCAAGAAAACCGCAACGTCTCCGACGTCTTCCGCCGTGACGTTGCGCCGCAGCGGCGCGACTTTGGGCACCAGATCGAGGATGCGCGAAAAGCCGCCGACTTGGCGGGAGCTGGCGGTCTTGATCGGCCCCGCCGAGATCGCGTTCACGCGAATTCCGCGCTCGCCCAGGTCGAAGGCAAGGTACCGCACCGCGGCCTCGAGTGCGGCCTTGGCGATGCCCATCAAATTGTAGTTCGGAACGACCTGGGTCGCTCCGAGGTAGGTGAGCGCCATGATCGACGCGCCGTCGTTGAACTGCTCGCGCAGCGCCTGGACGAGCGCGATCAGGGAATAGGACGTGACGTCGAGCGCGAGCGAAAAGCCCGCACGCGACGTCTCGAAGACCTTGCCGGCCAAGTCTTCCTTGTTGGCGTAGGCGATCGCATGCACGAGTGCGTCAAGCTTCCCGAAGCGCTGCGCGAGCGCGTCGCGCAAACTTGCCAACGACGCGTCCTGCGAGACGTCGCATTCGAAAACCGGTGCGTTTCCCAACTCCGCAGCGAGCTTTTCAACTTCGTCTTTGACCCGGTCGCCCTGATAGGTCAACGCGATCTCGGCGCCATACCCGTGCAGTTTGCGCGCGATACCCGTTGCGATCGACCAGCGATTCGCCACACCGGTCACCAGCACGCGCTTTCCTTCGAGCAGTTTCATGTTGGCCTAGATACCAGCGTTACGGCGAGCGTCCCTTTAGAGCGGAATATTGCCGTGCTTGCGTTCGGGGAGTTCGACGCGCTTATTCTGCAGCATCTCGAGCGCGGTCACGATCGCGCTGCGCGTCTGCCGTGCCTCGATCACGTCGTCGACGTAACCGCGTTGCGCCGCGATATACGGATTCGCAAAGCGCTCGGTATACTCGTCGATGAGCTCCTTCATCTTCGCGGCCGGATCGCGCGCGGCGGCGATCTCGCGGCGAAAGATCGTCTTGACCGCGCTCTCGGCTCCCATCACCGCGATCTCGGCGGTCGGCCATGCCAGATTCACGTCGGCGCGAATGTGTTTACTGGCCATGACGTCGTAAGCGCCGCCATAGGCCTTGCGCGTGATGATCGTGATCTTCGGAACGGTCGCTTCGGCGAAGGCGTAGAGCAGTTTGGCGCCATGGAGGATGATTCCGCCATACTCTTGATCGGTGCCTGGGAGAAAGCCCGGAACGTCGACGAACGTGACGAGCGGCACGTTGAACGCATCGCAGAAGCGCACGAAGCGTGCGGCTTTGATCGACGAACGCGTGTCGAGCACGCCGGCCAACACGCTGGGCTGATTCGCAACGATCCCGACCGCGCGTCCGTTCACGCGCCCGAATCCGCAGATGATGTTCTGCGCGTAGAGCGGCTGAATCTCCAAGAAGTCGCCGTAATCGACGATCCCGTCGATGACCGCATGCATGTCGTAGGGTTTGTTGGGCGAGTCCGGCACGACGTCGTCGAGCGCTGCGACCGGGCGATGGGGATCGTCGTCGCAGGCGAACTGCGGCGGCTCCTCTCGGTTGTTCTGCGGGACGAACGAAAAGAGGGCTTTGGTGAGCTCGACGAGGTTCTCTTCATCCGCTGCGACCAGATGCGCGACGCCGCTGCGCGTCGCGTGCGTGGTCGCGCCGCCCAGCTCTTCGAACGTCACTTCCTCGCCGGTGACCGTTTTGATGATCTCGGGACCGGTGATGAACATCTGCGAGATCTTCTCGGTCATGATGATGAAATCGGTGATCGCCGGCGAGTACACCGCGCCGCCGGCACTGGGGCCGGCGATCAGGCTGATCTGCGGAATCACGCCGCTGGCCTGCACGTTGCGCCAAAAAATCTCTGCGTAGCCGCCCAGCGAGACGACGCCTTCCTGAATGCGCGCGCCGCCCGAGTCGTTGATGCCGATCAGCGGCGATCCGGTGCGCATGGCCAGGTCCATCACTTTGCAGATCTTCTCCGCGAACGCTTCGCCGAGCGATCCGCCCAACACCGTGAAATCTTGGGAGAAGAGGAAAATCTGACGTCCGTCGATCGTCGCGCGGCCCGTAACCACTCCGTCGCCGAGGAATTCCTTCTCGTCGAGTCCGAACGCGTTCGTGCGGTGCACGACGAAGCGATCGAACTCGACGAAGGAACCCTCGTCGACCAGCGCGTCGACGCGCTCGCGCGCCGTTCGCTTCCCCCGCGCGCGCTGCCGGGCCACGGCCTCGGCCCCGGCCGGCATCTCCGCGAGCTCGCGCTTACGATGCAGCTCGGCGTATTTTTCGGCGCGGTTCTTCACAGCCGTGACGTTGCACGCCTCGTTCAACGGCTCCTCGACCGGCGAGGCGACCGCGAGCTACCGTAGAATCACTAGCCTATGCCAGGATTGCTCTTGAGCGGCCTTCTTCTGGCCGGCACGACCTTCACGACCTTCCCCACGCCGCCCCCGGTTCCATCGCCCCAGCCCGTGACCGAGCAGTTTTTCGGAACGACCGTTACCGATCCGTATCGATACTTCGAGAACATGCAGGATCCGGTGGTCGTCCAGTTTTTCAAGGATCAAAATGCGTATGCGCGCGCGGTGCTGAGCGGC
>JASHXG010000093.1 GCA_030043675.1 Vulcanimicrobiota bacterium | reverse complement strand
CGAAGAAGCCCTCGATCCCCGCAATCCACTGCTCGAGCGGTTGAAGTTCGTCGCGATCTACGGAACCAATCTCGACGAGTTCTTCATGATTCGCGTGGCCGCGATCAAACAGCAGATCGATGCGCAAATCGTACGGCGCTCCGAAGACGGGCGTCTGCCGGTCGAGCACCTGGCGGCGATCTCGGAGCGCCTGCGCGAATCGCTCCCGCGACAGATGCGGGTGCTCAACGACGAGCTGCTCCCGGCGCTGGAGCGCGAAGGGATCGTCCTGACGCAGATCGTCGACCTCGATGAGGAGACGCAGGCGGCTCTCGAGCGCACGTTCGACGAAACGGTCTTTCCGGTGCTGACGCCGCTGGCCGTCGATAGCGGCCACCCGTTCCCTTACATCTCGAATCTCTCCCTGTCGCTGGCCGTCGAGCTGGAGGAGACGACGCGCGACGGCGTCGAGCTTCACTTCGCGCGCATCAAGATTCCGCCGACGTTGCCGCGCTTCGTTCCCGTCGAGGGCAAGCCCGGTGAGCGGCGCTTCGTTCTGCTCGAAGACTTGATCGCCCATCACCTCGACGGGCTCTTCCCGGGGATGCACGTGCGCGATTCCTATCTCTTCCGCGTAACGCGCGACGCCGATCTCGATCTGCAAGAGGACGAAGCCGACGATCTGCTCCGTGCGATCGAGTCGGAGCTACGCCGGCGCCGCTTCGGCGAGCCGGTGCGCCTCGAGGTCGAGCGGGGCATGCCCGAATACATCCGCGAGTTTCTTTGTAACTCGCTGGAGCTCACTCAGGTCGACAGCTATGAGATCGAAGGTCTCATCGGACTCAATGACCTTTGGCAGATCATCAACCTTCCGGGCTACGAGCAGTTGCGCGACAAACCGTTCTTGCCGTCGATTCCCAAACGTTTGATCGGCGTCAGCGACATCTTCGCCTTGATTCGCGAAGGCGACATTCTGCTGCACCATCCATACGAATCGTTCGATCCGGTCATTCAGTTCTTGCAGCAAGCCGCCGAAGATCCGAAGGTGATGGCGATTAAGGCGACGCTCTATCGAACGTCCGGGAAGAACTCGCCGATCGTTCGCGCCCTGCTCACGGCCGCCGAGAACGAGAAGCAAGTAGCCGTCGTCATCGAACTGAAGGCGCGCTTCGACGAAGAGAACAACATCGACTGGGCCAAGCGCCTGGAGCGCGCAGGGGCGCACGTCGTCTATGGCTTTGCCAATCAGAAGGTGCACGGCAAAACGCTGCTGGTCGTTCGCGAAGACGAGGACGGCCTGCGCCGCTACATGCACTTCGGCACCGGGAACTACAACGAGAAGACGGCCCGCCTCTATACCGATTTGAGCCTCTTTACGAGCCGCCCGGAGCTGGGGACCGACGACGCCCAGCTGTTCAATGCGCTCACCGGTTTTTCGCGAATCACCGATTACGAGGACCTCTGGGTAGCGCCGGTGACGCTCCACCGCGAGCTCCTCTCCCGCATCGACCGCGAGACCGAGCACGCTCGGGCCGGCCGGCCAGCCGGAATTCGCGCCAAGATCAATGCGATCACCGAATCCGACGTGATTCGTGCACTCTATCGCGCTTCACAAGCCGGCGTGCCGATCGATCTGCTCGTGCGGGGCATGTGCGTGCTGCGGCCCGGCGTGCCGGGCGTGAGCGAGAACATTCGCGTGCGCAGCATCGTCGGGCGCTTCCTTGAACACTCGCGCATCTTCGTCTTCCAGAACGGCGGCGAGCGCGAGGTCTACATCTCGAGCGCGGACTGGAGCGGCCGCAACCTCGACCGGCGCGTCGAGCTTGCGACTCCGATCCTGGATCCGGTGATGGCCGAGACGGTCGACGCGCAGATCCTCGGCGTGCTGCTCGCCGACAACGTCAAAAGCCGCGAGCTGCGCGAGGACGGGACGTATCAGCGGCTCTCGCACGGTCCGCGCGAGATGCCGATCGACGCCCAGCGCGTCTTCCTGACGCAGGCCCAAGCCCTCGGTTAACCGACTCGTAAAGACACCTTAACCTTACCCACTTAGCCTAGTAGCGTGGTGCTCCGTAGCCCGCGGCGAACGTTCGTGTGCCTCGCGCTGATGCTGGTCGCATTCGTCAGCCTGGGAATGAGCGCGGCTTGGGCTCAGCCCTCAGGCACGGGCGGTATCGCCGGGGTTTTGACCGACGGCAGCGGACACCCGGTGCCCGGCGCAAGCATCGAGTTGCGCGGGCCGCAGACCTACACGACGACGACCGACGCGAACGGTGCGTTTACGATCGCGAACGCCGTTCCGGGAACCTACGCGCTCACCGCCTCCAAGCCGGGATACCGGCGCAGCACGCAAAGCGGAATAGTCGTTTACGCGGGAAGCACGACGCGAGTCGCGGCCTCGCTCCTGACGGCGACCCTTCAGACGATCGCGGCGGTCAAGAGCACGACCAGCAACGGCCCGAGCTTCAACACGACGCCGGCCTCCGTCAGCATCGTCACCCAGCAGACCTTCCAGAATCAGGCGCAGACGCAGGTCTTCCAAATTCTCAACCAGATTCCGGGCGTGCAAATTTCACTGCCGGGCGGCTCGGCCAACGGCGCGGCGCCGGGATCCGTCACCGTGCCGACGATTCGCGGCTCGGCCTCGTACGAGACGGCGACGCTGATCGACGGTCACCCGCT
Source organism: Vulcanimicrobiota bacterium (assembly GCA_030043675.1). Taxonomy (GTDB): domain Bacteria; phylum Vulcanimicrobiota; class Vulcanimicrobiia; order Vulcanimicrobiales; family Vulcanimicrobiaceae; genus Cybelea. The sequence goes on along the minus strand of JASHXG010000093.1, from coordinate 252 downwards.
TGCCGTCGCCAGCTACGGCGACTACATCACGAGCTACCTGAGCAGCTTCATGTTCGGGAGCGTCGAGGTCGTGAAAGGACCGGGCGCCGATGCCGTCACCGTCAACGACGCGATCAACGGCACGATCAACTTCCGGACCAAGGATCCGACCGCGCTGCCGGTGCCCGATTACCAGATCGGCTACACCAGCAATGGCGGGACGTACGCCAACATCGGCCTGACCGCGAGCACGCTCGACGGACGTCTCGGCTA
>JASHXG010000092.1 GCA_030043675.1 Vulcanimicrobiota bacterium | reverse complement strand
TGAAGGTCGTGCGCAAGACGGGTTGCGCGCCCGAGGTATCGACTTGGCAGTGCTGGATCACCAGCGGCGCGTCTTGATAGGCGATGACCTGTACGTCGGCCGCGCGCGTCCAGAGCGGCTGTACCAACAGCGCCAGCATGCATCCGAACAGCAAAACGCTCCGGCGCACTACAAGTCACCTCGGCGCGGGGTCGCGTACGCGAACCCGTGCAGGCAGATGACGTTTCCCGGGCGAATTTGCTCCAAGCTTCCGCTCCCGGACAGGCTTACAATCGAAACGCTATACCGGTTGCGTCGTTTTCCCTTTCAGCCAGCCGGTTGGAAGGTGCGTCGCACGGCGAGCGGCCAAACGCTACTGGTGAGCGCCGCCTATGATTTGCTCGAACGGCAAGCTCGTGAACTGCTCGGCGGCGAGAACGATCTCATCGCAGACGCGGCTAACTTCGCGGCTTTCATCTATCATGAGCTCCCGGACGTCAACTGGGCCGGCTTCTACTTCATGACGCCCGACGGCGACTTGCTGCTCGGACCATTCTGCGGCCGCCCGGCCTGCGTGCGGTTGCCGCGAGGTCAGGGTGTTTGCGGGGCGGCGGTCGAGCGCCGCGCGACGCTGGTGGTCGACGATGTAACGGCGTTCGACGGCCACATCGCGTGCGATGCCGCGTCGCGTTCCGAGCTGGTCGTGCCGCTGGCGGATGGATCCGAGATCTACGGCGTCTTCGATATTGATAGTCCGCGCGTGGCGCGTTTCACCGCCGCCGATCGCGACGGCATCGAACGACTCGTGCGCGTCTTCAGCGCGTCGGTGCGACGGCCGAAGCCCGCCGAACGCTCAGTGCCACCCACGTAAAGTTCGCCAGCGCCATCGAGCCGATTGCGAGAAAGACCGCCGCGAAGCCGAGGCGTGCCGCAATCGCTCCGCCGAGCAGCGGCCCGGTGAACATCCCCATGAACGTCGCACTCGAGGTGAGCCCGTAGACCTGGCCGCGCCGCTCGAGCGGGAAGAGGCGCCCGATCAGCGCGTTGGCGGTTGGCAGCACGCCGCCTAAGAAGAGGCCGACGCCGAAGCGTAGCGCGATGAACGCGCCGATGCTGTGCACGAAGGCTTGTGGAATCGTGAAGCACGCGACGCCGAGCAGCGAGATCAGCAAGACCCGCCGGTATCCGATGCGATCGCTGCGTTTACCGAGAAACGGCGAGGCGATCAGATCGGCGAGTCCCGTAACCGCAAACGAAGCGCCCGCCGCGATCGCCAGACCCGGAACGTTCCCGACCATTGCCCGCACGAAGAGCGGCACGATCGGCTGGACGCCGAAGGCGACGACCTGCGCCAGCAACACCACGACGAACATCGGCGCGAGCTGCGGATGGACGGCAATCTCACGCAAGCCCTGCCAGAACGGCGCGCGCGTTCCAACGGTCGTGCGCGGGTGCGCCTGCTCGCGCACGAAGAAGAGGCAGACGAGCGTCGCGGCCAGCGCGAACGCGGAAGTGAAGTAGAAAACGTGGCGGTAATCGCGGAACGTCTCGGCCAAAAATCCGCCGAAGAGCGGTCCCACGAGGGCGCCGATCAGCTGTCCGGTCGCCATCCATCCGAGCGAGAAGCCCAGATTCTCTTCGGGCACTTGCGTGCCGACCAATGCTACCGCGGCGGCGGAGAAGCCGCTGAAGACGCCCATGCAGGCGCGCGCCGCAAAGAGCTGCCAGACGTTCTGCACCAGGCCCATCACGGCCGTGAAGATCGAGATCGCAATGCAGGAGCGCACGACCATCGCCTTGCGGCCGGTCCGGTCGGCGATGCCGCCCCAAATCGGCGAGAAGATCGCCGCCATCAGGAAGTTGACCGAGGCGATGATCCCGGCCCAAATCGAGACCTTCGCGATCGGTGTGACGCCGAGTTGAATGATGAAGAGCGGCAAAAACGGGCCCGAGACGGAGAAGGCAAACGCCATCAACGCCTGGACGGTGACCATCAGCCAGAGCGTGCGCTGCCAGCCTGCGAGCGGCTTCACGCCGCTCGCTGTTTGACGTTAGGTCCCGAAAAGCCGCGCTGGAAGACGAGTGGAGTTAATGCTGGGGCGGCGGTCCGCCGTGCATCATCATCATGGGCCCGTGGTCATCGCCCATCATGCCGTGCCCGGGGGAGAGCGTCCTCAGCAGCAGCGTGCCCGCATCGTACTGACGCGGCGTCTGCTGCTGCCGGTTCTGGTCCTCGCGATGCCCCCAGCGTTGCTGGGCGCCCGCCGGCAGTTCGCTTTGGAGCTCGGTCTTCATCTGCTCGTGCAGTGCCTTGCTCTGCGTCTCGAACTGTTGGTGCGCGGCCATGATCCGCGACTGCTCGCTCCCCGAGATCACCCGATCGAGCTGCTTCGCGGTCGCCTCGAAGTCCGGATTCGGCGCGACGGCGAGCTCGCCGATCAGAGTTCCGACGTAACGGCGATGGACCGGGGTGAGCGAGGAGAGAATCTGGTAGCGGAACTGCTGATGGAGCTGCTCTTCCTGTTGGCGGTACTTTTCGAAGGTCTGGAAGATCGCCTGGCGTTGAGCCGGCGTCGGCGGCGAGGGCGGCGTGTTGTCGTCGGCCAAGGCCGCGATGGGAAATACGCTGAGCGCGAGAGCCAGCGCAAGAAAGCCTCTGTTCATGCGGTCATTCTATGGCGTCCTCGCGTAGATTTCACTGAGAAATCGCTCGCCCGACAGGCTTGAAAACGGGCAAGCGTGGGAAAATCCCATGAATGTTTCAGCAGGTCCTTGACCCGTTCCATAATCTTTTTGTCACCTGGGTCGTCGCGCTGATTCCTGTCGTCCTCCTGCTGGTCTTGCTGGCGGTCTTTTGCATCTCCGCCTGGATTTCCACGCTGGTGGGATCGCTCGTCACGCTACTGCTCGGGTGGGCGATCTGGCAGATGCCGCTCGGCACCGGAATCCACGCCTACCTCTACGGCTCGGCGACCGGCGTCTGGAACGTCGACTGGATCACGTTCTGGGGCGTCGTGCTCTTCAATACGCTGGTGGTGACCGGGCTGTTCGATAAGTTCCGGCGCTGGATCTCGGCGCATGGTACGCGCGACGTGCGCGTCCAGGCGATCCTGTTCGCCTGGGCATTCGGCGCGCTGCTCGAGGGTTTGGTCGGATTCGGCTACCCCTGGGCGGTGGTCGCGCCGATCCTGATCGGCTTGAGCATTCCCGCGCTCGACGCGATCCGCGTCGCGGCAATCGCCAATAACGCCCCCGTGTCGTTCGGCGCGCTTGGCGCGCCGATCATCGCGTTGGCGGCGGTAACCGGCCTTCCGCTCCTTGCGCTCTCCGGCTCGATCGGTCACATCGTTGCGGTTCTCGCGCTTTTGCCGCCCTGGATCCTCATCTATTTAGTGAGCGGGAAGCGCGGCTTCCGCGAAGGCTGGCCGCTGGCGGTCGTCGGTTCGCTCGGCTATATCGCCGGACAGTTCCCGGTCGCGGTCTATCTTGGACCCTACCTGCCCGACATTGCCGGCGCCATCGTTAGCATCGCCGCGCTGCTGCTGTTGCTGCGGGTCTGGCGGCCGAAGACGGTGCTCGGCTACGGCGGCGAGCCGGTGCCGGCCGAAGCGGCAACCGTCGAAGGCCACGGTCTCACCTCGAGTGAGATCCTGCAGGCATGGATGCCCTTCATCGTGCTCGTGATCATCGTGGTCCTGTGGACGGGCCCCTGGTCGCCGCTTCCGAAGATCTCGCTCTTTTCCACCGACGTGAAAGCGCTCTCGTCGATCCCCGGCGTCGTGAAGCCCGTTGCGGCGGCCTTCAACTTTACGCCGTTCGTCGGCGGCAGCGCCATTTTCGCCTCGTGGATCGTCATCGCGCTGCTGCTGCGCGTCAACGCCGCACAGCTCGGAGAGATCTTCCGCAACACCTGGCGGCAGATGTGGGGCGCCCTGCTGGTCGGCGTCTTCATCTTCGGACTGGCGTACGTGTATAACTATGCGGGCATCGCCGCGTCGCTCGCCTTCGCGTTCTCGAAGATCGGTCCGGCATTCATCGTCGTCGCGCCGATTCTCGGTTGGATCGGCGTTGCGCTCTCCGGCAGCAACACCTCGACCAACGCGATGTTCGGCGCCTTTCAAAATATCGTCGGGAAGCTTTTGGGCTTCCCGACGCTCCTTCTGCCTACGCTGAACTCGGTCGGCGCCGAAATCGGCAAACCGGTCGCGCCGCAGACGGCCAGCGTGGGCGTCTCGACGACGGAGTACGTCCGCCGCGAGGGCGCGGTGATCCGCCACAACATGGGCTGGACCTTCTTCTTACTCGGCTACCTCATCGTCATCGGCATCGTCTTCTACTTCTTCTTCCCGAGCGTCGTCAGCTTCACCGCTCCTAGCGTGCAATAGCGTCGTCGTTTAGAGCGGCTCGACGACCTTGACGAGCCGAATCTTTCGCCGCAAAGAGAGGGCGCGCTGATCGCCGATGGCCGAGAAGTCGAAGCCGCGAGCCATGAATTCGTCGTGGAGAGCCGCGAGATATGCGCCGCGTGCACCGACCCAACCCGCTTTATCGACTTCGCGGTTGAAAGCATCGATGAGCTCCTGGTCCGCCGACGCTCTAAAGCGATCCCGGAATTGCTCGTAGAGATCGCGCAAATCAGGGCGGAGCTCGGATAACGGAAGGTCCACGCGGAGCATTGCGCCTATTCCGGGGCCGTCACTGTCTCTCGGCGTCGTCGGCCGGCGTTTCGATGTAAACCATAGCCGCAGCTGGCGCATAAGGTCTTGCTTATTCTCTTCGCTCGGTGGGCAAGGTGTCTAGTCGCGCCATCACACGTATCGCTAGGTGTAGCTGTTTGCGGTTTCGAGGTGGCGCGGCATCGATGTGACGATCGCGCGGCTGTTGACCGGATCGTAGACGAAGTAGACGCAGACCTTGCGACCCCTGAAATCCTTGCCGCGCTCCCGGATGTGAAAGATGTCGTCGGCGGCATGGTCGACGCCGTCGAACGAGCACGCGTACTCGTCGCCGACGAGGCCGGCACCGACCTTCGTCAGGGCTTTGCCGTTCTTATAGCGCTTCGTCCTCTCGACGTAACGTTCGCGCGCGCCCGGCTCGCCGCACTTCATCGCGACGTAGTCCCTGCCCAGAATATCGAGGATGTCGAAGAGCGCATCGATGTCCTGCGGATTCCCGTCCTGTAGTCGATCGCGCACGCGCGGGTGAAAGACGAGCCTGCCGCCGTACTGCGCCTCGGCCCAGCACGTGAGCGCGTCGAAATCATTCCATTCCGGCCGCGGAATCGGCTGGGGCACAAGAGCGCCGCTGCCACGGCCGGCGTCGTAGAAACGCGCCAGCCGCGCGCGGAGACCCTCGTATTCTCCTTCCAGATTGCCGAGGTCACTGCGCAATCGATCGTTGTCGAGCAACACATCGCGTACTTGCGTGACGCTGTTGAAGATCGTGCGCAATAGCTCGCGTTGCGGCGGCGAAAGCTCCTCGACGGAGACGCCGAGCTCGGTCTCGCGCAGCTGCGCGACCTCGTTTTGCAGCTCTTCCACCCTGGCGCTGAGCTCGAGGATCTCGCGCCAGTAACCCGCCGCTTCTTGCTGGGCCGCCGCCGCCTCTTGGCGAGCGCGCTGCAGCTCCACCTCCATCATTCTTGTCGGCTCTTCGGCCGGCGGAGCTTCTTCGCGCGCGGCCGTCTCAGGCGCAAGACGCCGCAGCGCCGCGGCCTCTTGCGCGCGTAGTGCCGCCGGAGTCAGGAGCGGCTCGCTCTCGAACTCCGCAGTGAGATCCGCGAGGATGCCGCGGCGCACCGCGCTTTCGGCGCGCCGTTCACGCGCAAGTGTTTGCAGCGTTTGTGGCAGAAACAACGGTGAAGCTTTCGGATCCGATGCAAATGTTACGCCGGGCGGATAGATGCGCACGGCGCCCAGATAGGCCGAGTAGCGCTTGTCGTGGCGGTGGCTAATCTCCCATGACGCCGCATCGTCAAGCTCGAAGACGTGCACGAGGCCCGCCAGCTCCTCGGCTACGGCGTTCAGGTCGAGCGCCAGCGGCCGGCTGGCGAGAATCACCGGGAAGCGGCGTTCCGCCGAGTCGATCAGCGCCGTCAACCGCGCGACGTCCACGGGACGCAGCACTGCCGGGATGGCGCGCATCGGCTCGATGTCTTGCAAGCCGGGATCGGCGGCGAGGAGTCCGATGACGCGTGCCGGGTGCGGCTCGATCGGGCGGGCGTTGCTCGGATGCTCGGCGCGCAGACGTAGATCGCAAATGGCCACGTCTTGCGCTTCTTCGCTGCGAAGGTCGACGTTGGTATGCCACGTTCGCTCGGGAAAGCGGTCGTCGGCATGTCGCAGCGCTGCAACGAGCCGATTCGGCCGCACGATCAGATCGATGCCGCACCGATCGTTCGAGGCCGTGCTGTCACCGGCCGGTCCAAGCGTCAGACCGTAGCGCCCGCAGACCGTCTCCAGCCACTGCCGCACGTGACGCCTAGCACGCAAGAACGCGTCCTCAACCTCCGGCGTGCGCACGGCGGCGCGCAGAATCGTGCTCTCGGTCTGGTAGACGAAGCTCGAGCCGAGGATCTCGCCGATCTTCATTCCGAACTATCCGGCAGCGCGGTCGAACCGTTGCTGCCGTTTCCAAACGGAACGTCGCGCGCGACGGTCGCGACGCCATCGACGCCATTTAAGTCGCTCGTTGCCGCCAGCAGCTTGCCCAGCTCGCGTCCGGGAACGAGGAGGTTGTTCATCTTCGCGACTGCGCCGTTGAACGAGTCGACCGTCTGGTTCAAGTGCCGGCCCACCTTGCCGATCGCTTCGAAGAAACTTTGCAGCCGGTCGTGCAGCATCTTGCCGCGTCGGGCGATCTCGTCGGCGTGCTCTTGGTGCTCTTGCAGGCTCCAGCCGCGCGCAAAGGCCCGAAGATAGCAGAGCAACAGTAGGGGTGAGGCGATCACAATGTTCTCGCGCAGGGCGTCCTCGATCATGTTCGGATCGAGCGCCAGCGCCGATGAGAGCATCGACTCGTTCGGGACGTACATGAACGTCATCCCGGCGTAGCCTTCGATGCGGTCGTAAGCGCGCGTGCACAGCTCCAGGATCCGTTGGCGCAGGTCGGCGGCACTCTGCTTGAGCAGGCGCTTGCGCTCTTCCTCGTTCGGTTCGCTCGCCGCGCGGATGTAGTTGGCGGCTGACGCTTTGGCGTCGACCGGAATGTTGAGGCCGCCGGTGAGGTGGATGGTGAGATCCGGACGCTCCATCGTGCCGTCGGTGGAACGCATGCCGGCCTGCCGGTCGAAATCGCAGTGCTCGGTCATGCCGCCGAGCTCAATGATGCGGTCGAGACTGATCTCGCCCCAGTTGCCGGCGACTTTGGGGTTCTGGAGCGCGTTGCGCAACTGCCCGGTCGCATCGTTCGTCTTGCTGACCGCGTCTTGGAGACTGGTCTGCAAGCGCACGACCTCAGCCAACGAGCCTTTGAGCGAGCCCAGATCCTCGGAGCTGTTCTTCTTCAGCGCGTCGACGGACGCACGGAACTTGGCGAACTCATCTTGCAGCGGTCCCAGGCGCACCGTCGCCAGCTCCAAGAAACGGTTGGTGCTGTTATCCAGCGCGGACTCTGCCATCAACGCGAACGCTCCACGCAGCTTCTCCTCGATCTGCGCCAAGGCGCCCGCGCGCATGCGCAGCGTGGCGATCTCGGGTTCGCGGAAGAGCCACGCCAAGGCAGCCCCGACGAAGAGCGCGACACCGATGAAGAGCGTCGAGAGTTCGGTCATGCTCGAAGCATACCAACCGGGCGCGCCACCCGTGCGTCGCGCTCATCCGGCCAACTCGCGCGCGGATTCCCCACGCCCGCGGTAGGCGCGCGCGATCTTGGCGACGGTCTCGCGCGCCAGCGCGACCGCTTCGGGCGGTGAGAGGACGACCGCCTCAGTGCCGAAGCCGAGCGCAAAGCGGACGGCTTCGTTCAGATCCTCAAAGCTCATCGTGATCTCGGCGCCGCCGTCCGGCAGCTGGAGGACGCGCTGTTCGCGCTGCCAGGTGCGCGATCCGACGGCGGCGGCGATGAGGGCGCTCACTCGAATCGTAACTTCGGTGCTCTGAGCGCCGCGAATCCATCCCACGGCGCGCTCAGTGAGCATTCGCTCCGGAATCGCCCGCCGCGTGAAGGTTCCAATCTTTCGCCATGGCCCGCCGATCGCGTCGAGCGCGAATTGCCGCCAGTCGCGCCGCTCGAGGTCGTAGGCCAAAAGATAGTAGCGGCCCGCGCGCGCGATGACGTGATACGGCTCGACGCGGCGCACACCGCGTGAGCCGCGGGCCGGCGTGTAGAAAAACTCCACTCGTGCCGGACCGCCCGCAGCATCCTTCAAAAATGCAAAGACTTTGGCGAGCCGGCCGCGATCGCTCGGAGCAACCTCACGCAGGTGCAGGAAGCCGCCGCGCATGTCGGCGGACGTCTCGCCGATCGCCTCGCGCATCTCGCTCTCGGCCGGGCCGCCCAGTGCCGTCGCGATGCGCGCGAGGGTTTGCGCGGCGCTGCGATTGCGCGTAACGTACGACGCGGCGCGACGTCCCGTGTAATAGCCAAAAACGCGCCCGCCTTTGGTGGGCTCGATCACCAACCCTTGGGACTCGCCGATTTTTCGCAGATCGCGCAGGTCGCGCTGCAGTTGGCGCCTGGAGATGCCGAAGCGATGCATGCAATCGGCGCATTCCAGCACGCCGTCGCCCAGGAGGGTGAGCAGCATCCAGCCCAAACGCGCAACGTGAAGCGCGGGAGCGTCGGTATGGCGCCTCCGCTGCGGGACGGAAATCTTGCGATTTCGCATGCGGCCTCCCCAAGCTCGGGAGTGCCGCGTTCGCCTCTCCCGCTAGTCAGGCCTTCAGATATTATGGTTTGACGTCGGGATACCAGTCTTCGAAACGGCGGCGCGGCCCGCGCTCTCGCAGGCGCGGCGAACGGTCAAACCATGCCAGCTCTTCGCCAAGCCAGGCCGTCTTGGTGCACTCGGCGGCTGAGCGGCACGCGATTCCGGAGAGGGCCGAGTCGGCATAAGCGCGCCGCGCGATCGGCCAGCACTGCTCGACGGCGACGCCAAATGGATACCCTCGCGGCAGCCCTAATCGAGCGATGCCGGCCGGCGTAACCACGTCGAGAACTTGCGAGCGCGGAACAATGACGGAAAGCAGCCACGGTCGGCGATCGGGCTTGAGGTCGAACAACCCGACGGCGCGCCCTGCGTGGCGCCTACGCGCGTTGGCGGCGGCTACGTCGAGCGACCGGCTGAGGTACAGCGCGCCGAACTCTCCGGGAAGGTTCCAACGATTGCGGGCCGACTGCTTCGCGAAGTCCGTATCCAACGGGTCGAGCCAATCAGGCTTGTAGACCCGGTAGTACCTCCCATCTCGCTCCAAGCCCAGCATACGCGGGGCTACGCGTTGTCGTAAGAAAAGAGCCTGCGCAGGTAGGCGTACACCGCTTCGGGTCCGTCGATCCTGATGGTGTCCAGAATGCTTCTGCCGCCGAGCCAATCGTCGGAGGTTCGGACGATCTGCGCGATTCGGCTTTGGACGACCTCTCTAGCAAAGACGTTGGCAAGATCGAGCAAACGCTCGACACTCGCTCGGCGCACTGACGGAATGCCCTTCTCTCGCCATTCGGTAACGGACTGGCGCTGCAGGCCCAAGAGCGACGCAAGCTCGTGCTCGCTGAGATCGAACACTTTCCGTATACGGTCGAGCTGTCGTGAAGCTTTTCGATGCAGGGTGGGCACGATCACAGCATAGCATCCGATGCAGGAACCTGCAAGGTGCCTGCTCAGAGCCGGCTAAGTCGCGAAGCTAGGCGACGAGGTCGCGCCAGCTCGAGGCTCGCACGCTGACGCCGTAGTAGCCGGCGGCCGCTTTGATATTCGCGAAAGCCTGACTGCGCTCGGTCTCGCTGACGCCGCCGACTTGCGAGAAGCGCGCGATCGCGCTGCGCACGTGCGCCGCGTCGGTCAGCGGCTCCTTGCGTTCCTTGGGAAAGGCGAAGGCGCTGTCGGGAAGGCTCGCACGTGCGTGCTCCCCGTGGTCGCGCAATGGTTTCCATGTGATCTGCATCGCGCAAGCGTAGTAGGCGGGCGTGAGCAGCAGATTGCCGAACCGTGAGCAGGATGCAGCCGAGCACCGAGAAGTTTCAGGGATTCTCGCCCCTGGCCTTACGCTTTCTTCGCGACTTGCGCAAGAACAACGAGCGCGCCTGGTTCCAAGCGCGCAAAGTGCTTTACGAGCGCGAACTGCTCGCGCCGCTTCATGCCCTTACCGCGGGTCTGGCGACGGCGCTGCGCAGAGCCAGGATTCCGATCGACGCCGATCCACGCCGCGCGGTCTTTCGCATCTATCGCGACGTACGATTCTCGCCCGACAAGAGCCCGTACAAGACCAATCTCGGCACCTATCTTCCCTATCGCGGCATTCGCGGCGCGCCCGGTGGCCTCTACGTGCACGTCGCGCCCAAGGAGTCGTTTGTCGCGACCGGGTTCTATCAATTAGAGAAGGACCAGCTCCTTCGCTGGCGTGGCGCGATGGCAGCCGAGCCGAAGCGCTTTGCCGGTGTGCTGCGCGCGCTGGAACGCAACGGAGCCGCGATCAGCGAGCACGGCGACGCGCTCAAGCGTATGCCGCGCGGATTTGAAGATCAGGCCGCAAGTCCGATCGCCGGCTATTTCCGCGTCTCCTCGTTCATGACGAGCGAAGAGCTTTCCGACGACGACGTGACCGATGCAGGCTTGATCGGACGCTGCGTAGACCTGGTCAAGAAATCCAAACCGCTGCTCGAGTACGGCTGGGAGCTGCTCACGCGCTGAGGTCGCGCAGGACGGCGACCGCGGCACGTTTGCCGGGGAAGCCGCTCACGCAGCCGCCCGGGTGTGCACCCGAACCGCAGAGATAGAGATTGCGCAGCGGCGTGCGCGTCGCGAAGCGATCTTCGTAGATCTGTCCGGGCAGCAGCTCGCCGTGAAAGATATGGCCGCCGATCAAGCCGAAGCGCGACTCCAGATCGGGCGGCGCGAGTACTTGGCGGTGCTCGATGACGTTCGGGAGATTCGGCGCGTGGCGCGCCAGGATCGCAACGATCCGCTCGGCCGCCGCGTCGCGTTTTGTCTGCGACCACCCGTCGCCGCGATCGTATGGAAAATACTGCGCGAAGATCGAGAGTACGTGCTTCCCGGGCGGCGCGAGGCTCGGATCGGTCGGCGTTTGGAGGAAGCATTCGATCAGCGGCTCTTCGCTCTCGCCGCGCTCGACCGCATCGTCATACGCTTTTTGTAGATACTCGATCGAGGGCGCAACGTGAATCGTCGCGCGATGGTGCGGCTGCGCATGGCTTCCGGGACGGGAGGTGAAGTTGGGCAGCTCTCCCAGCGCCAGGTTTACCTTCAACGACGGGCCGATGCTTTTCCACTCGCGCACCTTCTTAACGAACGCGGCATCGAGCGCCGAAGGGGCGAGCAGCTCGAGGAAGGTCGTCTGCGGATGCGCAGTCGACGCGACGGCCCGTGCGTTTACGCTTCGTCCCTCCGCCTCAACCCCGCAAGCGCGGCCCTCGTCATCGACGAGGATTTTGGTGACGGGGCACTCGGTGAAGAGTTGGGCGCCGTGGGCACGCGCGGCCGATGCAAGCGCTTGCGAAACGGATCCCATGCCGCCGCGCACGTAGGCCCACGCGCCTTGCACGCCGGTGAAGCGTCCGGCGAGATGGTGCGCCAACACGTAGGCCGTGCCGGGATCGCGCGGGCCAAGGTAGGTGCCGATCAAGCCATCGTTGACGAGCTCGGCTTGCAGCGCCGGCGTGCGAACGTACTGCTCGACCAGATCGGCAGCCGAGCCGCGCAGCAGCGCTTGGGTTTGCGCGTCGAAGCGATCGAAGCGCGGATCCTCATCGGAGAATGAATCGAAGAGCGCCCGTCCCAACCGATCGGTACGCTCGACGTAGGCTTCGAAGCCGGCGACGTCGCGGCGATCGAAGGCCGCGATCTCACGCGCGGTCGCGTCGCGATCGCTGCTCAACAAGAGCGAGCGTCCGTCGAGCAGCGGCGTGAACGCATACGGATCCTTGCGATAGTACGAGAGTCCGTGCGCGCGCAGGTCCAGCGTGGTGACCAGCCACGGATCGAGCAGGCTGCATACGTACGAGGCGGTGGAGAGAGTGTAGCCCGGCCAAACGTCGGTCTCGCTCACGGCCGCGCCGCCGATCGGCGAGCGCCGCTCGAAAACGGCGACCGAATAGCCGGCTTTAGCCAGCAGCGCCGCGCAGGTCAGCCCGTTATGACCGGCGCCGATAACGACCGCATCGTAGGATTCCATCGCCAACCTATACTATCAGCGAACGATGTCTTCATTGCGGCTGCTGCTGCCCGCAATTCCGTTCGCGGCTCTTTCGATCGCGGTGCCGCTGGTGAACCGCATCGAACCGCGCATCCTCGGGCTGCCCTTCGTGCTGGCCTGGATCTCGGCATGGGTGGTGCTGACGCCCGCCTTCCTCTGGACGCTGGGGCGCCTGGAGAAACGGTGGTAAGCACCTCGCCCGCGGTTTCGCTGGCAATCGTCGCCGCGGTCGTGCTCGCGACGATCCTCTTTGCGCTGCTTGGCGTGCACCGGATCAAGATGAATCCGCGCCAGTTCATCGTCGGCGGCCGTTCCTTCGGAACGCTCTTCCTCTGGGTGCTGTTGGCGGGCGAGATCTACACCAGCTTCACGTTCTTGGGCGCGGCCGGCTGGGCGTAC
>JASHXG010000091.1 GCA_030043675.1 Vulcanimicrobiota bacterium | reverse complement strand
CGCACCAACGGCGGCGCAAAGCGCGACCAGCAAGACGAGGTCGATCAAAAGCGCCGGACGCACGATGCCTAGCGCCGCAACGAGGACGACGACGAAGACGATGCCGCCCATCGTCGGCGTTCCGGTCTTTTGCTGGTGCGTTTGCGGCGCATCCTCGTAGGCGTGCTGGCGCACGTCCAGACGCCCGAGCACCGCGAGCAGACCGGCTCCGGCCAGCGCAGATATTGCAAAGCCGAAGAGCGCCCACACCAGCAGCACCGCCGACCCGGGACTCACGGTCCGTCCTCCTCGAGCAGCGGATTACGTCCTTCGCCGCGCCATTTGAGGACCACGAGCGGCGTCTGTTCGTCGCCGTTACCGTGCGGATTGTCGAGCAGCGTCTGCGCGATCACGTCGCTGCGGACGCCGTCCGACCACCCGAGCACTTTCGCCGCGCCCAAATCGTTGGCATCGACGACCGCAGCGGCGACCCCGATTCGCTCGCACAGCAGCTGCGCGAACGCCGCCGGATCGCGGGGCGCGAACACGATCGCCCGTTCGTACGGCGGCATCGTGCCGGTATACCCGTCGATCGCCGCGATCGCGTCGCCCATAATTTCGTAGAATGCGCCGCGCCGGCCGCGCATGCGCCCCAAGAACTGGGCGAGCGTGGCATAGATCACACGCCCCGTTCCCGCGCGATCGATCACCAGCTGCATGGATTCGGGCTGACTGATGGTCGCGAGCGGACCGGCGCGGCGTGAAAGCAGATACGCGAGTCGCGACGGACGCACGTATTCGGCCGGCACGAACTCCCCCTCGGCGATCGCGACCGCGCTCTCGGAGACGGTCACGACGTCGCCGTGGCGCGCGATTCCCCGCACCGCATCGGCAATCAGGCCGATCAGGTCGTCGCCCGGCCGAATCAGCCGCGTTCGCACCGGGATTGCCACCAATCCGGCCGGGACGTCGGGCCGCGTTACGGCCAAGCTACGCGCCGCCAGGCTCACGCTTTGTGCGTCCCAGAAGTTCGGGGATCTCTTCCAATCGGTAGCGACGCGAGCCTTTCAACAGTACGACGTCGTCGCGATGCGCGTGTTCGCGCAGCCATTGCGCCGCTTCGGCATTGTTTTCCACGTGCACGATTGCAGACGCCGCAAGTCCGCCATGCTGCGCGCCGCGCGCCAGGGCGGCTGCAAAATCGCCCCCGGCCAAGAGCACGTCGACGCGGGCCGCCGCGTGCGCGCCGACCAGCTCGTGCAGGTGCTCCGATTCCTCGCCCAGCTCCGCCATGCTCCCAAGCACTGCGATTCGGCGCGCAGCCGCTTCTTCGGCGAAGGCGTCGAGCGCCGCGATCATGCCGGTTGCGCTGGCATTGTAGGCATCGTAAATGAGGCGCAAGCCGTCGCCGGCCTCGATCGCGTGATAGCGTCCTTCAGGCATCTCTATCGATGGAATCACCGGCAGGAGCTCTTCGAGCGGCACTGCGAGCTCCAGCGCGCCGGCAACTGCGCCAGCAAGGTTGGCGCGGTTGTGCTCGCCGGGGACGCGAACGTCGACCTCATATTCGATGGTTTTGCCACCGGTGCTTTCGAGCAGGCGGCGGCGATCGATCAAGGCCGTGACGCGCTGCGCGGGCTCGAGCGTTCGCTCGAACTCGTCGCGGCCGGCGGCGAACCAGTGGGGTGCCTGCGCGAGCGAGCGCGCGCGCCGGCGCGATGCCGGATCCGCGGCGTTGAGAACCGCCCGCGCGCCCCGCGCGAAGAGCGCCCATTTCGTCTCTTCGAGACGCTCGCGCGACCCCATGATCTCGAGATGGGCCTCACCAACGTTCGTAAGAATTCCAAGCGTCGGTCGCGCGATCGCTACGAGTTGCGCCACGTCGCCGTAGTGACGCGCGCCCATCTCGACCACGACGACGTCATGTCGCGCGTTGGACGCGGCGAGCAGGAGCTTGCTCACGCCGATCTCGTTATTCTCATTTCCGGGAGCTGCGAGGACGCGGTCGCCGTAGCGCGCCGCGAGCAGCTGCATCAAGAAGACCTTGGTGGTCGTCTTTCCGGTACTTCCGGTGATGCCGATCACGTGTCCCGCGAAGAGCTCGCGCGCCGCAGCCGCCAGCGCCATGTAGGCATCGTGGGTGCGGCCGACCAGCATGGTCGGCGTTCCGGCTACTCGCGCCTCCGGGTTATCGACGATCAGCATCGCGGCGCCGCGGCGCACCGCTTCGCCGATATAGTCGTGCCCATCGAAGCGCTCGCCGCGCAACGCGACGAACGCATCGCCGGGGCGGATCGATCGGGTATCGGTGCTGATGCGCAGATCGTGCGGCGCTTCGGTGTTGTCGAGAAGCCGTCCGCCGGTCGCGCTCATCGCTCGATCGATCGTCAGCCTCATCGCAGCACGCTCTGTCCTGAGCGGAGTCGAAGGGCTTCGCGCGCGACGGCCGCGTCGCTGAACGGAAGGACGCGGTCGCCGATGATTTGGTACGCTTCGTGTCCTTTGCCGGCGACGAGGACGACGTCCCCGGCTTGCGCTTCGGCGATCGCGCGTTCGATCGCGCGACGGCGATCGAGCTCGACCACGTGCGGCTGCGCGCCGACGCCCGCCACGATCGCATCGGCGATCGCCTCGGGTTGCTCGCCGCGCGGATTGTCGCTGGTGATGTAGACGCGATCGGCCAGGCGGGCGGCGATCTCTCCCATCGGCGCGCGCTTGCCGCGGTCGCGGTCGCCACCGCAGCCAAAGACGACCGCGAGCGCGCCGGCGGTCGTCTCGCGCAACGCTTGCAGGGCGTTTTCAAGTGCGTCGGGCGTGTGCGCGTAGTCGACCACGACGTCGATTCCGACGCCGCGCACGCGCTCCATGCGTCCAGGAACTCGCTCGAGTGCCGCCAGGGCGCGCGCGCTCGTGGCATCGTCGATGCCGAAGACCCGCGCGACGCCGATCGCCGCTAACGCATTCCAGACGTTGAAGCGACCGGGAAGGCGGAGCTCGTAGCGTTGACCGCCGACGGTAAAACTGCTCCCGTCTGCCGTCACCTCGATCTCTTCGGGAGTCAGGATCGCACCGTAGCGAATCCCGTAGGAGATCACCTCGCGTCCTTCGCGGTA
>JASHXG010000090.1 GCA_030043675.1 Vulcanimicrobiota bacterium | reverse complement strand
CCCCGCGCCGGCAGCGGGGGTTCGCTAACGCCAAGCGTCGCGCCGCAAATCGTGGCGCGCACCACGAGCGGCGACAGCGCCGCGCTTGTGTCGCGCTCGCTCGGAAGCAACGTGCGCATCGTGATTGCGAAAGAGTCCAGCGCCGTCGTCGCGTCCCCCAATCACGCCTGGACGATGCTTCCCGGAACGCTGCGCGTGCACTTCCTTCCCGCCTTGCAGCGGACGGACGAGATCGAGACCGGGCTGCAACTTGAAATGACGTATCGGCCGCGCGATGCGGCGCGACTGCGCGCCGGGTATCTGCCGCTGATCGCGATCGCCTACGCCAACGGACGAACGATACGTTTTCCGCTGCTTGGGCGTACGGACGCCGAGCATCATGTCATCGCTCTCGAGATTCCCGCAACGCTCCTCGGCGGCGCGACGGGTTTGACGGTCGCGCTCGGCGTCGACAACGTGAAATACGAACAACAGCCCGAGGGACCGCGGTACTGGGACGGCAAGGAGTGGAAGACGACCGGAACGATCCTTCCCGGCCAGAAGACCCTGGTGCTCATCCACGGCATCTTCTCGAGCGTCGAAACCGCCTTCCCGGCGACGCCGACGCCGGCGTGCCCGCAAGAGATCGCCGATGCCGGCGGCTACAAACAGGTCTTGGGGTGGGATTACGATTGGTTCTATCCGCCGAACGTCGAGGGGCCGGCGTTTTACAAGTTCCTCGATAAGATTGCCGATGCCGGCGTGACCGATCTCGACGTCGAGGCGCACAGCTACGGCACGCTCGTGACGCTCGCTGCGGTCCCGCTGCTCACGTCGATCAAGATCAAGCACGTTGTCCTGCTCGGCGGACCGCTGCCGCTTCGCGGCACGCCGCTGGCCGAAGATAAGAACTCCTGGCGGATGGGCTTCGTCCTCGGGGTGTTGGACACGTTCTCGGACGAGCCGCCCAGCGACGTTGACAAAGCGATCAGCAGCGGCATGATCTCGTCGCTCGCACCGAACTCCGATGCGCTGACGAAGATCCTCGACGACATCAAGTCGATGCCGGCCAAACCGGATTTCTTTCAGGCAGCCGGAGACAAGTGGATTTGTCTCGTCGGATACCCCTCGGCATGCCTGCTGAGTGAAGACTACTTCAAGAAGGTCCTCATCGACGGCAGCGGCGTGCAACTGCCGTGGGACGGCGTTGTCGAAACAATCGCCGCCGAATCCAAGGACATCCCGAATGGAACGGCTATGGAATTTCCGCTTTCGCACATTCAGCTGGAATGCGATAAAGACGTGATCAAATGGGTCGGCAAGCAGGTCAACCCGTAGCGGAGCGCACCCGATGAAGGTCCGCAGACTCAATCACGCAGTGCTGCGGGTTCGCGAGCTCGAGCGTAGTCTGGCCTTCTATGCAGACGTGCTTGGTCTCGAAACGGTCGCGCGAATGGGAACCGTCATGGCATTCATGCGGGCGCCCGGATCGGAGAACCACCACGATCTGGGCCTCGCTCGGGTCGGACCGAACGCGCCGCCGCCGAACGAGCGCGGCGTCGGCCTCTATCACCTTGCGTGGGAAGTCGACGAGATCGAAGCGCTGCGCGAGGCGCGTGACGCGCTCGAACGGTACGGAACGCTGAGCGGCGCCAGCAATCACGGCGCAACGAAATCGATTTACGGCTACGACCCCGACGGGAACGAGTTCGAGATCATGTGGATGGTCCCGCGCGAGCACTGGGGCGAGTACGAGCGTTCGGCGCCGACCGGCCCGCTGGATCTCCAAGCCGAAATCAAGCGCTGGGGCACGCGAGCGAAGGAACGGCTTACGGCCAGAACCTAGAGGAAGACCGGGCGAGCCCGCAAAAATGCTGACTTCTGTTAACTTTTTAGGAGTCGTGCCTTGGAACGGTCTCGCTTTCTGCTGTCGGCCGGCGGCGCGTTGGGCTGGCTTTCGCTCGCCTCCCGCGCGGAGGCACAGAGCTCGCTTGCCCTGCCGTTTGCGAACGGAGAGCGCCGGGTGGCCGTGTTCCCGCAAAAAAGGGCGCTCATCGTACAAACCACGCGGCCGCCGCAGCTCGAAACGCCGTTTGGGCTCTTCGACGATGGTGCCTTCACGCCGAACGACGCCTTCTTCGTTCGTTGGCACCTCGCCGGCATTCCACAATCGGTCGATGCTTCGGCGCATCGCATCTCGGTTACCGGCGCCGTCAATCGCGAACTCTCGCTGTCGCTGAACGACCTCGGCTCAATGCCCGCGGTCGAGGTCGCGGCCGTCTGCCAGTGTTCCGGAAACAGCCGCGGCTTCTTCCAGCCGCGCGTTCCCGGTGGACAATGGGGCAACGGCGCGATGGGCAACGCGCGGTGGACCGGCGTGCGCCTGCGCGACGTCTTGGCACGCGCCGGCGTGCAGCGTAACGCCGTGCAAGTACAGTTCCGTGGTCTCGATTCACCCGTGCTCGCGCAGACGCCCGCTTTTAAGAAGTCGCTCGCGATCGATATTGCGCAGGGCGACGACGTGCTCGTCGCCTTCCTGATGAACGGCGAGCCGATGCCGCTGCTCAACGGCTTCCCCGTTCGCCTGGTCGTCCCCGGCTGGTACTCGACCTACTGGGTCAAGATGCTCGCGCAGATCACCGTGCTCGACCACCCCGACGACAACTTCTGGATGAAGACTGCGTATCGGATTCCCGATACGCCCAGCGCTAGCGTGGCCCCGGGCAGCACCGGGTTCCCGACCGTGCCGATCAGCAAGCTGGACGTGCGCTCCTTCATCACCAACCTCGCCGGCGGATCGAGCGTCGCGGCCGGTCCGATGACCTTGCGCGGTATCGCTTTCGACGGCGGCAGCGG
>JASHXG010000089.1 GCA_030043675.1 Vulcanimicrobiota bacterium | reverse complement strand
TGTGCAGGACTTCGTAGGGCATCATTAAGCTGCCGACGCGTCGATAATCGCGGTATTCGAACTCATCGTCGCCGTTTAGATCGCGCACGTAATGGATCAACGCGCTTTGCGGATCGACGTAGATGCGCATGGGGATCGAACCGGCGTCGGCTACGATCAGCGTCCGATACCGCTTGCCGCTTACGGTAGCGCTGCCGTCATCGGTGACGCGACCGTGGGCGGCGAAGCCCGGCGCGAGGAATCCGAGCGAGGCAACCAGCCGGAGCGAGCGCAGGTACGGCTCCGCCCGCAAGGACTTTGGGAGCGCGGTGCCATTGATATTTGTTGAGAAAAGGTGGCTTCCGTCGAAATAGCTCCCGTCGCACAGCGCCCCCGTGCAGTGGCGCACCCCGATTCGCAGACCTTCGCTGTCACTCAAAACCACGGTCGCCTGACCGTTGATGGTCAGCCGCGAGAGCGAGACGATGTGAGCTTCCCAAATCGGGCCGGCCGCGACGCGCATGCGATCGAGCAAGTGCGCGGCGTCGTCAGGGGCCGCCCCAAGCACCGTCAGCCCTAGCATAAAGAGCAGGCCGATACGTGCGGCGAACTCCCGGGGCCGAAGAGTGAAGGACACGAGGACATGAATTTCGAGTTGCTCGACCGCTATCTTCTCGACGGCGCACCATCGAAGGGTGAGCTCGTGCGCCGGCTGCTCGAAGCACGCCCCGGCGGCGAGGGCGCTCGGCCCTTCTACGAAGGCCTCGGCCGCCTCGGCGCGCGCACGCCGGATCTCGCGCTGATTGCATTGCGTCTGGTGCTGGCGGGTGAGCGGGCCGACGATGACCGCGTCACGCGGCTGCGCGCCGTCGTCGAGCGCGCGCGCTCGGGCGACGCAACTGCGCGCGATGAATACCGCGCGATCGTCGAAAAAATAGGCTCGTGAAGCTCTCGACCGAGGCGCTCACCGTCGCTTTCTCCGGCCACGCGAAAAGCGCGCTCGATCGGGTTTCGCTCGCCGTCGAGGAGCGCCGAACGCTAGCGATCGTCGGCCCGTCGGGAGCAGGAAAGACGACCTTGCTCCGCGTGATCGCCGGCCTCTTGAAGGCGCACAGCGGCGACGTCCGGCTCGATGGCAGATCGATTGCAACCCTGCCGCCCCGTCTGCGAAGGATCGCTTTGGTCTTTCAAGACGATGCGCTCTTCACCAACATGAGCGTGCGCGAGAATCTTCGCTTTGCGATTCGCGACGCGTCCAGGAGCGATGGCGACCGCGTCACCTCAACGGCGGTCGCGCTTCACGTTGCCGAACATCTCGACCGCCGGCCGCGCCACCTCTCGGGAGGCGAGCGACAACGTGCATCGATCGCGCGCGCGTTGCTTTCGGATCCGATCGCGCTTTTGCTCGACGAACCGCTCGCGCACCTCGATCCGTCGCTACGGCGCTCGGTGCGTGACGAGGTGATCGGACTACGCCAGCGTTTCGCCGGACCGATACTCTACGTCACCCACGATCACGTCGAAGCGATGAGCGTCGGAGACGACCTGGCGGTGCTCGTCGAGGGACGGATCGAGGACGTCGGTGAGCCGCAGCGCGTTTACGATGCGCCGCGAACGCTTACCGTGGCTCGCTTCCTAGGCGAGCGTCCGATGAATCTTTTTGACGACGGCGCGCGCATCGCCGGCATCCGTCCCGAACACGTCCGGATCGTCGCGAACGGCACGTTGCGCGGCCGCGTCGTGCGCCGCGAACCGACGGGCGCCGATGCGTATCTCGAGGTTGAGACGCTCCGCGGCGTCCTCGTCGTCCGCGTCGGCGCGGCCGACGGCGCGCGACCGGGCGATCTCGTCGGGCTCGAGTTGCCGGCGCCGTTCCTGCGGCACTTCGATCGCGCGTCGGGGATCGCTGCGCAAGCGGAGCAGCCTGCGTGATCGATCTCGACAGGCTGGCGCGCGGCGTCGTGGCAACGGGCGCTACGCGCGCTGCGCAAGCGCCGCAGCCCTACTACGGCGGATATCTGCTCTTCGAGCGCGACGGCACCTCCGTACAAGCGGTTCGCGCGCTGACCGACGAGATGCGCGCGATCGGCGGCACCCAAGTGCCGCTGATTGCGATCGATCAAGAAGGAGGCGCGGTGTCGCGTCTGCGTGACGGCCTCGAGCCGATGCCGTCGATGATGGCACTCGGTGCGGTCGACGACCTCGAACTCGCGCAACGCGCGGGCGAACAGACGGCCTTCGACTTGCGCCGCGCCGGGTGCACGCTCGACCTTGCACCGGTGCTGGATCTGGCCCTCGATGAGCGCAACACAGTCATCGGAACGCGTTCGCTTGGATCCGATCCGGCACGCGTCGCCGCGCTCGGCGCAGCGTTCGGACGCGGACTCATGCGCGGCGGCATCTACCCGTGCTACAAGCATTTCCCCGGCCACGGCGCCACCGCGGTCGACTCGCATGAAGCGTTGCCGGCGATCGATGCCGACGAAGCAACGTTGCGCGCGCGCGATCTCATCCCATTTGCC
>JASHXG010000088.1 GCA_030043675.1 Vulcanimicrobiota bacterium | reverse complement strand
GGTCGTCCAGCGCGTGCTCGATGCGGCGGTGCAGGGTGCGCACATCACGCCCGAAGACCTCGCGCTCGCGCTCGCCCAAGCGCGAACCGACGGCGGCGCAGCGCTGCCGAACACGCTGATTCGCACCCATCGGGGCCGCGAGGTACGACCGCGAACGCGTGGACAGCATCGCTTCGTGCGCTCCATCGAGGAGCACACCCTAACCTTTGGAATCGGGCCGGCCGGGACGGGGAAGACGTATCTGGCCGTCGTGATGGCGGTGCGCGCACTGAAACGACGCGAGGTTGCGCGGCTGATTCTCTCTCGCCCCGCGGTGGAGGCGGGAGAGCGGCTTGGGTTTCTTCCGGGCGATCTGCGCGAGAAGGTCGATCCGTACATGCGTCCGCTTTACGATGCGCTGGACGAGCTCCTCGACGACGCTCAAGTCACAAAGTACATGGAGCGCGGAATCCTCGAGGTTGCGCCGCTGGCGTACATGCGCGGCAGAACGCTCGCCGACGCTTTCGTCATCCTCGACGAAGCGCAAAATGCCACCGGCGACCAGTTGAAGATGTTCCTCACGCGACTTGGAAGCGGCTCGAAGATGGTCGTCACCGGCGACGCGACGCAAATCGATCTGCCGTCAGGAGAACGTAGCGGTCTGCGCGACGCCGCCGGCCGTCTGGCGGCGATCGATGAGATCGGCGTGGTCGAACTCGATGACGGTGACGTAGTGCGCCCTGCCCTCGTCGCGAAGATCGTTCGAGCCTACTCGTGATCCATTATCGCAACACCGTTGCGCGCAGCGGCGTCGACGGCCGAGCGTTGGTTGCGACTGCCAAGAAACTGCTCGCCGCTGCCGGCGAACGTGACGCCTCGCTCTCGTTGACCTTAGTTACCGACGAGGCCATGCACGGCCTCAACCGCACGTATCGCGGCAAGGACCGTCCCACCGACGTGCTCAGCTTTGCGCTCGACTCCCCGGGCTCCGAACGGCTGCTGGGAGATGTCGTCATTTCGGTCGATACGGCACGACGTCAGGCGGCGGAATATCGTGCGCCGCTGCAGCGCGAGCTCTACCGGTTGCTGATTCACGGTCTGCTCCACGTTTTGGGACACGACCACCAACAGGCAGCGGAGCGACGTTCGATGGAGCGGGAGGAGCGCCGCCTGGCCGGCGCAATCGACTTGCCGTGGCCCTACTAGCCGCAAGCCGCTAAAATGCACCATCCAGCCGATCCCTCGACGCCGCTCAAGACCAGCGCTCCGAATCCGCGCAAGCCGGGTGAGCCGCACTATCTGCCGATCGACCGAAGCCGGCTCTTTCGTTCGTTCCACCACGCGTTCGAAGGGATCCTCTACGCGACGCGCACGCAGCCGAATATGCGCGTGCACTTTCTGATTGCGGCGCTGGTGCTGCTGGCCACGCTGATTCTTCGCCTGGACCGTTTTTACGTGATCGCGACCTTGATCCTCATCGTGGTCGTCTTGAGTCTAGAGCTGATGAACACGGCGATCGAGGCGATCGTCGACTTGCTAACGGTCGCGCACCACCCGCTCGCAAAAAGTGCCAAAGACGCGGCCGCCGGCGCGGTTCTGATCGGCGCGGTCGGCGCGGTCTTCGCCGGCTACCTGATCTTCTATCAGGGCATCATCAGCGGCGGCACGCGCGTCTTCGAGGCGGTCCAGTCGGTGCCGGCCAACGTCGCGCTCATCGTCCTGGCCGTCGTGGCCATCGCCACCATCTTCGCCAAGGCCTGGACCGGCCGGGGCTCGGCCTTGCAGGGGGGCGCCGTCTCGGGCCACGCCGCGATCGCCTTCGCCGTAGCCACGATGCTGGCGTTCTTCTACCAGAAGCCCCTGGCGGCGATTCTGGCCTACTTCGTGGCCTTTCTGGTGGCCCAAAGCCGGGTGGAGGCACGCATCCATCGGCCCTTCGAGGTCTTCTGGGGGGCCGTGCTCGGTACGCTGGTGGCGCTGGCGATCTACATGCTGGTGCGCCCGCACGTTGTGCTATAATGGCGCCGACTTGAACACGGATCCGTCCCGAAGTACCCCGGAAGCCTTAGCGTTCCAGCTCGCCGCCTTGGTGGCGCTCGTCCTCCTGGCGGCGTTCTTCTCTGCGGCCGAGGCTGCGTTGGTGTCGATCTCGCGCCTGCGCGCCCGAGCGCTCTCCGAGCGGCGCGTCCGCGGTTCGAAAAACCTCGAGCGCGTGGTTGACGACAAGAACCGCTTCCTCACATCGGTCCTGGTCGGCAACACCATCGTGTTGCTCATCTCCTCATCCCTCGCGACCTACGTGGCCATCTCGCTGCAGCTCCCCTCAGCGGTCGTCCTCTCTACGTTTGTAATGACGATCGTGCTGCTGCTCTTCGGCGAGATCGTGCCCAAGACGATCGCCACCAACGATGCCGAACGCTGGGCACTCCGTCTGGCAACGCCGATCCGCTACGCCGCCTACGTCCTCGCGCCGATCGCGCGCACGTTTCAGGTCGCCACCGACCTGCTGTTGCGTCCGCTGCATATCAGGCACGCGCATCGCGTCTACGTGACGGAAGAAGATATCCGTGCCTTGGTTAACGTTGGGGCGGAGCAGCGTGTGATCGAGGAACAAGAGCGCGAGCTGATCCATTCGGTGATGCAGTTTGGCGATACCATCGTGCGCGAGGTGATGACGCCCCGCCCGGAGATGATTGCGGTCTCGATCGAGGACTCGCCCCGCCGGGTGCTCGACGCCGTCATCGCCGACGGCTACTCGAAGCTGCCCGTCTACAAGGAGTCGAAGGACGACATCGTGGGCGTCATCCATGACCGTGAGCTTTTGATCGCGCTGGCCAACGGCTCGCTGGCTCACGCCAGCGTCGGCGCGCTGATGCGTCCGGTCGTGCACGTGCCCGAGACGAAGAAGATCTCCGATATGCTGCGCGAGATGCAGCGCGACAAGTTCTCGCTCGCCATCGTCGTGGACGAGTACGGCGGCACGGCCGGCTTGGTCACGATGGAGGATCTCTTGGAAGAAATCGTCGGCGAGATCCGCGACGAGCACGACGAAGACGAACAGGAGCCGATCGCGCTCGTTGGGGAGGGCGAAGCCGTCGTCGAAGCGGGGACGAACATCGAAGACGTCAACGCGAAGCTGGGGACGAGTCTTCCCACCGAGGACTTCGAGACGATCGGAGGCTACACGGTCGGCCTTTTCGGGCGGCTTCCGACCGAAGGCGAAGAGATTGAAGCCGACGCGCACACGCGCTTGCGAGTCGATCGCACGCACGGCCGGCGGATTCTCTCCGTTCGCATCTACACCAACGGAACGATCGATCGAACGCAGGAGTCCGAAAACCCTGACCCCGCCGCGCAGCTATAAGACGCGCGGGCTCGTCTTGCGCTCACGCCAGCTCGGCGAAGCCGACCGGATCGTAACCCTTTTTACGAGCGGGCGCGGAAAGCTCGATGCCGTCGCCAAAGGCGTGCGCCGCGCGCGCAGCCACTTATCGGGTCGCCTGGAGTTCGCGAACGAGTGCGAGCTGGGCATGCATCGCGGACGCTCGCTCGACGTGATCGTTTCGGCGGAGATCGTCCGCTCGCCGTGGTCGCAGCTGGTGGAGCCCGAGCGGTTCGCCGCCGCATCGCTGGCCGTCGAGCTGGTCGATTCCTTCTGTGAGCCCGAGCTGGCGTTACCCGACGTTTACGCGCTTCTCGCCGGAGCGATCGGCGCCATCGCGGTTTCGTCGGCGCCGCTCGCGCTGTTGCCGCGCTTCTCGTTACGCTTGCTCGACGCGCTGGGGCTGGCTCCGCCGCTGACGGTCTGCGTGCGATGCGGTGCGGCGCTGACGGGCGAACGGACGTGGTTGGACGCCGAGGCCGGCGGCGTCGTCGACGAAGGATGCCGCGAGCGCTGGCGCGAGCTTCCCGAGCTGAACGAACGCGATCTTGCGAACCTGCGCGCCTTGGCGGCCCCGAAAACCGATGCAAGTGCCGTGAGGTTCGATGCGACGCCTCAGGCCGCGGCCGCAGTGGAGGAGCTCGTCGCGCATCACCTGGGGCGCCGTCCTAAGGCCGTCGCTCACGTGCGCGCGCTCGCCACGTGATCATGGCGCTCGACGTCGGCGCGAAGCGCATCGGCGTCGCCGTGGCAGATCCGGCCGGCACGCTGGCACTGCCGGTCGCGACCATCGCGCGCACCAGCGTGCACGACGACTTGGCGCGCATCGCCGAGTACCTTGAATCGTACGGCGTTACGGCGCTCGTGGTAGGCGATCCAATCACTTTGACCGGCGAACGCGGGCTCGCGGCACAGAGGATCGACGAGTTCGTCGAGCTCTTAAGCCGCGTTTTTGCCGGCCCAATTCACCGCGTGGACGAACGCATGACGACCGCGCAGGCTACGAAGAGCCTGATCGCCGCCGACGTCTCACGGCGCAAACGGCGCGAGATCGTCGACCAGATGGCGGCTGCCCTGATCTTAGAGTCCTTCCTTGCTCGAGGCGGCTCGGCACGGTGACGCCGCTCCGGCGCGCGGTGGTGTGGGTAACGGTATCGGTCGCGCTCCTTGCCGCGGTCACCGGCTGGTCGTTGTATGCCGTCTTTCGGGATCGCTCGTACCCGTCGACGCAAACGCAGGTGACCGTCCAGCAGGGAGCGACGTTCGATGAGATCGCGCGCAGCCTGGCTGCCAACGGCGTCGTGGGGAACGTACTGACGTTCCGAACGTTGGCGCGTTTGCGTGGCCAAGACACGGCCGTTCGCGCCGGCGAGTATCGCTTCACGGCGCACCAAACGCAAGACGAAATTCTTCGCGCTCTGGTCAGCGGCAGCGCGCAGGTTGCGGTCTGGGTCACGATCCCGGAAGGGTTCACGGCGGCGCAGATTGCGACGCGTCTGCAGGAGGCCGGCGCCGGCAGCGCGCCCGAGTTCCTTCAAAACTTCATGCGGAATACGATTGTCGTCGACGGCACTCGCACGCAGAGTCTCGAAGGCTTTCTCTTTCCGAATACCTACCTCGTCCCGCTCGGGGAGACGCCGCAACGCATCGCAGAACTCTTCACCGATGAGTTTTTCCGTCAGCTCCCGCCGGATGCCGCCGATCGGGCGCGCGCGCTGCACGTGACGGTACCGCAGGCCGTCACGGTCGCCTCGATGGTCGAGCGCGAGGCGAAAGCCGACATCGACCGCCCCAAGATCGCGGGGGTCATCTACAACCGGTTGCGCTTGAAGATGCCCCTCCAGGTGGACGCGACGATCGAGTACGCCCTGCCCGCCCACAAGAGCCAGCTCTCCTCGCGCGATCTGCAGATCGACTCGCCCTACAACAGCTATGCGCACGCCGGCTTACCGCCGACACCGATCGCCAACCCCGGACGACCGTCGCTGGAAGCGGCCCTGCACCCGTCGAAGAGCGACGACCTGTACTACGTCTACTGCGGGAACGGGCGTCATGTGTTTGCCAAAACGCTTGCCGAGCATAATGCCAATGTCGCCCGATGCCTGCGATAGAAGGGAAGCGGTCAATGCCATCTTCCAACGGTGAGGCTCCCTCGGCACCGCTGCAACTCAGCGAGGTCCTGCAGATCGAGACGAACGACGGCGTCCGGCGGCCCTTCAAGGTCGTCGGCATCCTCGAGGATGAAGAAGACGGCACGTCCTACGCCGTTCTCGTGCATGAACCCGACGCCGAGGGCGAAGGCGAGTTCATCGTGACCGATCTCGATGGCAACCTCCTCGACAACGACGGGCTCGCCCAAGAGATCCTCGACGACTTCCTGGCGCTCGCGCAGGAAGGTGAGAACGGAGGAACGCCCGCGTAAGCGGGCTCACCCATCCGATGCGCGTGCTTTTTCTGTCCGCCAGCGTCGGCGTGGGTCACCTCTCGGCTGCCAACGCCGTGGCCGCGGCGCTGCACCGGATCGAGCCGGGCGCGCGTACGCCGGTCGTGGACTCGTACAAGTACGCCGCCTTGGTCGTCTCGCGTATCGTCTCCGACGGCTACCTGCAGATGGTAAAAACGATTCCGCAGATGTACCGCTATATCTACAATCGCGCCGAGCGCGCGCGAGAAGTAGGTCCGTTGCGAACCTGGGCGCATCAGTTTACCGCATCGAATTTACGTCCTCTGATTCTGCGCGAGCAGCCCGATGCGGTCGTGTGCACGCACGCGTTCCCGTGCGGCGCCATGGCCGAATACAAACGTTCCTTTGCCGACGCGCCTCCGGTGGTGGGTATCGTAACGGATTTCGCGGTTCACGGCTTCTGGATTCACGATAACGTTGACGGTTACGTCGTCGCTACCGATGCGATTCGCAATGCGCTGACGGCGCGCGGAGTCGCGCCCGAGTCGATCTCGGTGAGCGGCATACCGGTACGGCGAGATTTCGCGCGCTCAGGCGAAAGCCGTGACGCCTTGCGCGAAGGACTCGATCTGCCGCGCGACCGGCGGGTCGTGCTCCTGATGGGAGGGGGGCTTGGAATCGCGCCGCTCGAGCGCATGATGCGCGCGCTCGAATCGATTCGGGTGCCCTTAGCGGCGGTCGTCGTCACCGGCAGGAATAAGCGCACGCAGCGCCGCGTGACGATGGCTGCGGAGG
Organism: Vulcanimicrobiota bacterium; assembly: GCA_030043675.1. Classification (GTDB taxonomy): domain Bacteria; phylum Vulcanimicrobiota; class Vulcanimicrobiia; order Vulcanimicrobiales; family Vulcanimicrobiaceae; genus Cybelea. Next base: position 9,754 of record JASHXG010000088.1, on the reverse strand, counting down.
GTGTCAGCTATCCCGTGCGCGCCCTCAGCTTTGTCGAGAACGTCCACGACTACATGCATGCGGCCGACGCTCTCGTCACCAAGCCGGGCGGACTCACCACCGCCGAGGCGCTCGTGGCTCAGATCCCGATGGTGCTCTGCAAGCCGCTGCCCGGCCAAGAGGAGCGCAACGCACGCATCCTGGTCGAGGCCGGCGCGGCGATCCGTACCCGCCGGCTCGAGGAGCTTCCGAAGGCGATCGAGCTGGTGCTCACCGATGTGCGCAAACGCGAGCGCATGATTGAAGCGGCGTTGCGCCTTGCGCGTCCGAACGCCGCCGGCGCGGCGGCTGCGATGATCTCACGCCTGGTGAAGTTACGAAAGGAGAGCGTTGCATGAACCTGCCTTCGTCGCGTCTGTACGCCGGTTGGCTGGCGGTCGTTCGCATTCTCACGGGTGCGATCTGGCTGATGCACGGCGTCCCAAAGTTTCTTCACAGCGACATGTTCATGCCGCCCAACGGCTTTATCGGCACCTACGTCACGCAAGGTCTTTCCAAAACGACCGGCCCGTACCACGACTTTCTCGCCAACGTGGTGCAGCCGAACATCGCGATCTTCGCCGAGCTGGTTCGCCTGGGCGAGGTCTGCGTCGGAATCTCGCTGGTTCTCGGTCTGTTGACGCGTCTGGGAGGCTTCTTTGGAATCGTGCTCACGCTGAACTACATGGCCGCGCGCGGAGGCCTGGGCACGCTGGGCGAGTGGTCGAGCATCGACGCCTGTTTGATGTTGCTTTCCGCGATCAACCTGGTGCTCCCGACCGGACGCTTTCTGGGCATCGACCGACTCTTCACGCGCCGGTACGATGCGGAACCGCCGCTCATGGCGGAGTTCGTTCAGGAGCGCCCCCTCGATGGCCCCAGGGCCCCAAGCTAAGTCGTCGCCGTACCGCCTGCAGATCGTTGAGCGCAAGGGCCGCTAGCGATACTAATACGCACAACACGACGAGCTCGGCCAGGAGTTCGCTCGCCGCGGTAAGTTCGATCAGCACGAGCGGGCGCACGCCGGTGCGCGGCGGCACGAGCCAGCCGTTGATGGAACCGTCGAGGCGCAGATGCGTCAGCGAGGTGCCTGCGAGGTAGGCAGCCCAGTGCGCGTCGTAGGCGGTGTTATAACGCAAGGCTCCCGATTCGCCGGCCGGCAACTGCGCGACCACAAGCCACGGCGTAATGGCCTCGAATGGCACACCGCGCGCAGGACGTGGCGGCGGCTCGAGCGGCGCGGGCGGCGGATTACCCTGCGCGGCGACGACGCAAAGTCCAGCGCAGGCAACTCCTCGAACGCGCTGCGGAACCGAAATCCAACGGTAACCGTGCGTGCTGCCCGCGAGCATGAGACCGTCAGCCGAACGCAAAGCACCCTCCACGAAAACCAAAGCTGACAAACCTCCGAGAACCGGGAGGACGGCGTGCGGGTCGGTCGTCAGCGCCCCGCCGAGCGATTGGGCAAGCTCCGGGCGTTGAGCAAAAGCAAGCCGCGCGTCGACCCATGCCCGGTCGGCGTGCGTTTCCTCATTCGGTGCCGTGACGCGCGCGACGGTACCTAAACCCCTCCAGGAACCGGGGACGAGCCGTCCGTGCACATCCGCCGCGTCCGCAAAGAATATATTGCCGTCGCCGACCCGCGCGTCTAGCACCCCAACTTCGGGCATCGGAATAAGCGCCAGCTCCGGCGCTGGGCGTAGGCTGATCGTCCGGGCCACCTCGATGTGGCGGAATCCTCGGAACGGAAGCGCCCATTGCTGCCGCAGGGAGTCGCTTTGCGTGCGCAGCCAAGGTCGCTCGACGATGCTTGCAACGCTGAGCGCCTGAAGCCGCCGCGCGTCTCTCCGCAACTCGAACGCTCCAAGCGCCGCACTAGCCGGATAGGTCGCGAATGCCTCATTCAGCGGCGTCGCATTTCCGGCGAACGCGCGCAGGTCGGGATCCCGCCCAGATCCGATATCGCCGTACGACATCGGTTGGAACGCAGGCAGGAGCGCAAACCGGGAGTTGACGACCGTTGGAATGACGATCGTCGGAAGCTGCTCGGCCGTGATCCACCATTGCGCCGGTGGCGCTTTTAGCCACGCTATCGGCAGAAGTAGCAGGATCGCAAACCATGCCCACGCCAGCGACCTCCAGCGAGCGCAAATGTCGATCGCCAGCAAGACGTAGCCGACGGCGACATATGCCAGCAAGTCGAATAACTCGCGAAAAAACGCCACGAAGCGCGCGTGATCGATCAGCCAATCGAATGGCACGGCAAACGGACCGCGCAAACCCATCGCCATCACGAGTGCAACGAACGTCCCACCGGCGAGCAGCAGCCGCCGCCGGCCCGCGAAGAAGAGTGCCGCTGCCGCCAGCGCGGCAGTGCAGAGCACCGGTATTGCAAAGACCGATGCAACGCTCGCGGCATAGTGTGCGAAATAGCCGTTGATCTGCAATGCGTCACTAGGCGCAATGGATTGATTGCGCTCCCACGCTTTGACGAACGGAATCGCATTGAGCGCCTCGGGGTCCGAAAGCACGCCGATCGCAATTGGCAGCCAGGCCACCGCGGAAATCGCGAAAGGAAGCCACACGCGGCGTCTCATGCCGTAGATCAAGAGCACGAGCGTGCAGACCGCTAGGAACTGTGGTTGCTGCAAGGTCAGGAGCGAGGTCGCGATCAGCACGCTGGGGCGTGGTGCCGGTCTGAGCATTTCGCGGAAGAACCAGAGACTTGCGGCATAGGCCAGCAGCATCATGACGTGTCCCGCGACGAGCTCGGTGTATGTCCACGGATTGAAGACGCAAAAGAGTGCCGCAGCCGAGGCGGCCGCACGCCCACCGCCGACGTCCTTTGCGGCGGCTCGTCCGCCGAACGCCGCGAGCGCTCCAGTCGCCAACAAGAACAGAAAAAGCGCCGCGCGATTTCCCCCAAACGCAGTGATGACCGCGACGGGAACGGAGATCAAAAACGCATCCGGATAGACCCAGGCGCGACCGATGCCCGAAGGGTCCCAGCCGCTAAAGCCCGCGCTGATGATTTCACGCCAGCCGCCATGGAACGGATCGGCCCCCCAGTCGTGCCGTAGGACCGGAAGACCGGAGGCTGTCGCCGCGGCGTATGCGCACGACGCTATGGCCGCGACCACCACGGAGAAGTCGAGCGCCGCCATCGCAGCACCGAAGTTAGCCGGTTGTCTCAAAGACGTTTTCGCGATCGTACAGAACGGATCGCGCCGCCGGCAGCCGCTCGATCAGGATCAGCGCAATAACCACTACTATAAGCACGAGAAGGGAAAGAATGGTGCCGACGATCTTCATCGACTCGGGCCAGTAGCGCTGGACGCAGCCGGTAACGCGGCGGCGTGGAGGATAGAGCGTCGCCCATTCGTTGCCGACCTCAGCGCTGACCGTACCACCGGCACACGCGAGGAACCATCCCGGCGTGTACGAGATCGGCACGAAGACCTTCGTCGCCGCGTCCATCCGAGCCGGTATCTGGTCGACTCGCGAATTATCGAATGCCGGCGGTCTACCGCTGCTAAAGGATAAGCCTTGAATCGTTTCGCCGCGATTTGCTGCCAGCACGACTCGCTGAAAGCCCGGGGCGAGCTGCACGGCTCCGGTGCATAGCAGCGAGGTGCACGCCAGCCGCAGGACCTTTTGTCGCGCGCCGCCGTTCCACCAGTAAAAAGTCAGCGTTGCCGACGAGAGACCGCGGCCGACGACGATGGCTCGCCACTTCCGGCTGTCCGTTTCAACCATGGGACCCATTCGGTCGCTACGGATGATCGCTCCATACGGACGCATATCGAGATCGGCCGCGCTTGCCAAATACGTCGGCCAATGATGCCGCACTTCGTCAAACGATTTGCGCCGCGCAGTATCGAGAGCCGAGCCCGAAACCATGGCCGCTTCATAGATGTATGCGTTGGAATCGCCGGACGCTATCGTCAGCTTGCGCGAGCTTCCAACCGCGTACGCGCGCCAGCGTGGTTCCCAGCTGGGCAGATCCTCGTACAGAAGAACTGGGTTACGGCCCATCCCGCTGACCGAAATCCGCGGCGCGACCGCGTTCGTTCGTAAGAGCAAAACATCACAGTTCGAACACGTTGGACGGAACGTTAACGGTCCTCGCTCCGGAGGCAGCTGCGCGGGATAGATCACGTCGTAGGGAGTAGCGAGTTCGTAGCGATAGGTGGCGATTGCGCGTTCGAGTTGGCGATCGATGTCGAGGTACTCATAGGAGGCTTCCCACGGCGCGCCATCGGTGTAAAAGACGTCGTCGGCCCCCAATTGCGGATCGAGCGGAAGGATAGTCGTCGGTGTTCCGGTAAGCATCGCAACGTAGTGGCCGATGGTATCGGCACCCGGCCGCCAAGCGAGATTTTCGTACACGTCCGTATCTCCGAACGTGCGCACGCGTCGCAGATCGCGAATCGCGGCGAAATCCGAGCGGTAGTTCGGAAAGTCGGTAAATGAGGTAGAGACGTAGTTGCGAACTGCGATGTACCGAATGCCGTACGTACTAAGCAGCCCGCCGAGATAAGGAACGTTACCGTTGGAAATGCCCCCGATTAACGCATATAAGAAGTTGGTCGTCTCCGGCGACGCGTCGTACGCGGGATCGTAGTACGGATTGAGCATTGGATTCTGGGACCAATATCGCAGCGGATCTTGCCCGCCGGCGGAATACCAACGATAGCGGACGTACGGACCATCGGGCCACCACAGCACCAGTCCGCTCGAGCCCTGCTTTGAGATCCAACCCGCGGCGGCGAGCGAACCGTCGCGAATAACCTGCGGGCGAACCCAACCACGCAGGTCGCCGCTGCTCCACCAGGGTGCCGTAACGCAAGCTACGGCCGAGCAGGCAACGATGAGCGCGCTTCTGCGCCAGTTGACCTGGCCGGCGAGATCACCAAAAGCAACGATGAAGCCTAGCAGCGAGAGGGCCACGAGCTTGTCGGGATCGCGGTACAGGGTGACAAGCGGCAGATGCAGCACCATCCAGTACGCCACCGGAAACGTGTGGGCAAAGACGAGTATGACCAAGACTGCGACCCATGTCGCGGCGGCGGCTCGGCCTAGCGGCGACAGTCGTCTCCAGCAGACGAGCATTGCCACCTCGGCAGCGACGATTACCAGCATTCCAAATCCCACGAGCGTGTTTGCAATGAAGTTGTCGTAGTGGTACAAGCCATCCGAAAGCGCCGGCCACCAATAGCTGCGCAAGGTCACCGCATGGACGATGTCTGCCAGCTGCGTATAAGAAAAGATATTTGCTAAACCGGTGTGGCCCGTGCTGCCGCCATGGGTGCTCAGCAAGGGCAAGATCCACCATAAGCTCATTCCGATTGCAAGCGCGAAGGAAATTCCCACGTCGCGCAAGCGCCAGCGGAGCTGCCCGCGCGCACCACCGAGGACGATCAGGGCGACGACCGCCAACAGCGCCATAGGAAGGCTCAGGCACATCACGACGGCAAGACCAATGCCCGCGATTAGCAGGGAACGATTCGAAGGCTTCTGCCAAATCAGTACAAACAGCGGTAGCAACCCGTAGGCCATCAACAGCTCGGTGTGTCCCGACGCGAGACGCGCTGCCGTCCATGGATTGAATGCGTATAAGACGCCGAGAACAAACGCGACGGTGATTTGAACGCGAAGTACACGAACCAGCAAGATTGTAGCGGAGAGAATCGCGACGGAAAAGGAAAGTAGGATCAAGACTCTGTCTCCGGCACCGACTCCGGCGATCCGCTCCAGCACGCCGAGCAGCACAAAATAAGGCGAGTCGATGAGGTTCGGATTCGCGGTGCCGCCATGCTCGGACGCTATCCATGCGCCGAGGATCTGCCGCCAGTAGTCGGCGCGCGGCGTGACGTGGTCGCCCATCAAGAAAATGCCGGAGGTGGTAAGCATCCTCCAGTTCATCACGATGCACAGCAGCGGCGCCAGCAATGCAACCAAGAGCCACTGGCCTTCCGTCGGAGGCGTCGACTCGCGCGGTTGCTTCGGCCGGGAAGCCGCTGAAGCGGCGCCCAATCGGAGGGCGGTGAGTTTGAGCGCCTTGAGTCCGACGACGCCGAGCGCCGCCGAAGGCGTATGCAACGCGTAGCGTCCCGCCTGCGCCAAGAATCTGCCCCGGTGCTTTGAAAAGATCGATTCAGAGGGCGGAGCTGCCGCCATTTGCCGCCCGTAAGCAAAATATTTCCTGAGCAGCGTGCCGAGGTCGCGCACTTCGCAGTGGTAGATCACCGCGTCGGCAACTCCGATCTCATCGGCTTTTAGTTTCGACAGCAGCGCGTAATCCTCACCGAACGGAACTCCGGCCGGATGACCGCCAATCTCCAAGTAGCGGGAGCGCCGAAAGAGGCGCGGTATTCCACGACCCGAGGCCTCGAATAACTCTCGTTCCACGCCCGTTAGCCGTTCCAACCACGTCCGGGGTTTGTAGGGGCGCTCCGGTACAACGACGGCCGTTACCGCGGCATCGGTCAACGCGCGCAGCGATCGTTCGGTCGTCTCAGGCGCTAATCGTTGATCGGCATCGACGAAAAAGATGAACCGGGCATCGGTCGCTGCAGCGCCTGCCGTTCGGCAATCTGAAACGCGGCCCGAGCACGAGATCGTCCGAGCGCCGCGGCGCGATGCTCGCGCAACGGTATCATCGGTGCTGCCGTTGTCGACGACGATGATTTCCGGCTCAATGCCCGTCTGGGCGAAAATCGTGTCCAGGACCTCATCGATGTTCGCCGACTCATTTCTTACCGGAATGACGAAGGCGACCTTCGGTAGCGATCTAGTCGGGTCTTCAGTCACGACGACGATGAACCCACTTCGCGCGGCGAAAGCCTCGACGACTGCCGTTCGGCCCCGCCGGCGCCGTAAAACCGCTCCGCGGCCGCCATCGCGGCCGCCCACGAGTACGAGCACGCGGTTTCCCAAGCACTCCGGCGCATCCGTGCGAGGCGCCGCGAATCGGCGCAGGCGAAGCGAATGCGTGCCGCCAGTTCTTCTGCGCTTCCGTCGAAGTCAAGCGCGTTCACGCCCGGGCGCGCGTAGATCGCCACGCCCGTTTGATAGCGATCGGGTTTCGACGCGTAAATGGGAAGGCAGCCGTGTGCCATTGCCTCGAGCGTCGCCAGCGACCAGCCTTCGCGATACGATGCCAGCACGAAAATCGCCGATCTTAACAAAATCGCGCGTTTTGCTGCCTCATCGATCCAGCCATGAAACCTGGTGTTGCGCAAGCCGAAACTCGCTGCCGCCGTACGGAGCCGGTCGCCAAGCGGACCGTCGCCGATGACGTGGACGACAGGATCGCCGAGCATAGATGCCGCTTGCAGCAGCACTTCGATTCGCTTCATCTGCACCAGGCGACCGGTGGTAACAAATGCCGGCCGCAGCGGCGTGAAGTCGATCTGGTCGAGGGACGTGACATCCTGCCCGGAGTTGAGCACGGTGATCTGCTGTCGCGCTCCTTCGCGAAGAACCGCGTCGACGCAACTTGGTGAAGTGGCAACGATTTCGTCGCCCAGGCTTTGAGACCAGTGATAAAACGCACGCGCGCAACGCCCTTGCATCCCTGCCAACGGGGCGTGCTTGGCTTCGAAATAACTCGCGATCGCCGAACCGAAAGCTTCGTGTACCGTGATCACAAAGCGCGCGCGCCACCATCGCGCCAAAAGCCACGCGGTGGGCAAATGCAGCCACGGAATCGAGTTTGCATCGACAACGTCCACGCGCAGCCGGGGGCCAAAGAATAACCGCAGCAGCGAAATCGCGTAGATGCCGTTTCTGAGTAACGACCGAAATCCGGCGGCACCACCCCGGCTCGGGAAGTAATTTACGCGGCCCACGACGCGATGGAAACGAACGCTTTCGATCTCAACCTCGGCTGGGCAGGACGTGAACACGTGGACCTCATGGCCCAAGGCGGCAAGTCGCCGGGCAAATTCCCATAGACGGTTCTCATAGCCTCCAACGTAATGTGGCCCGCTTTGATCTGAAACGAAGGCGATTCGCACGCGTGGCACGCTCTCACTCAGCAGGCACCGCTTTGACGACGAAGCCGGCGGCAAGGGACGGAACCGTCGCGATAGCACGGTCGATGACGGCAAGCAGCCCACCGGTAAAATACGGATAACCGCGGAGCCTGACGATCCGGAAGCCATGCATTTGCAGCAGCTCGCGAAGCGAGCCTAGAGTAAATAGTTTAAGATGGCCCTGCGTCGCCTCACCTTGGCCGAGGATCCGGAAGCGCCGTCCGAGCTTCTTCTCAAGCGACGTCTCGGTGAAGAACGGCTGAATTCCCAAGAGCAGCAAAGCCCGATTTACGAGGTAGGCTAGGTTGGGCGTTGTAAGCAAGAGCGTGCCGCCGGGTCGCAAGACCCGGCGCGCCTCGCGGATGAGGCGATCGACGTCGACGAGATGTTCGATCACCTCAGAGCACACTACCGTGTCGAAGGATGCGTCGGCATACGGCAGGGGCTCGCCGGCGTCGTGCCGGCACCCGTTCAGCCCTTTCCGCTGCAGCTTCTCGACGACCGATGCACCGAGGTCTAAACCATGCCCGTTGAACGGTCCTGAGGAGATAGACCTCAAGAGCTGCAGGACCTCGCCGTTGCCGCAGCCGATATCCAAAACGTCGCGACTCGAAGTATCGTATAGGCAACGCAGCAACGCTATACGCTGCTTCTCGAGAGCGTGTTGTTCTCGTTCTATGTATTTATCATAAAACTGAATCGCCGCACTTTCGGCGCTTCCGTCAGTGTTGCGCACTTGCCGTGCTGCCGAGCGCGACGGTGCGTTCGATAGCCTCAGCGGGCATCACTGAAGGCCCACTCAGGAGCTTCACCGGCGGCACCGCGCGTAGCGGCGACTGGCGCAAACGCAGGTAAAGGAGCGATCGCAGCATGTCCCAGGATACGTGAAATACCTGCACCTTACTTCCGCTCGGTTTGTCGGCCCAAACGGTGGGCACTTCGATGACGGCGTCGCCCGCGCGGTCCAAACGCCATAATAACTCGATGTCGGTGGCAAAATCGCATAGCTCGACCTCTCGGAGGATCGACCGCAAGGCCTCGCGCCGGAATATCTTCGCCCCGCATTGAGTGTCCGCAAAATGCAGCGCGAGGAGCCAACGCACGATGCAGTTAAACGCGCGACTCGCACGCTGACGCAGCAGCGGCGGTCGTGGCTCCACGCGAGCACCAGTCAGCCAACGCGAGCCGATCACCGCGTGAGCGTGGCTTGCTTGTGCAATTGCATAGAGTCGTCCAAACTCCGCGGCGCTCGTGGATCCGTCCGCGTCGACGAAACCGACGAACTCTTCGTGGCCGGTGCCCAGCCCGACTCGAAGGGCACCGCCCTTTCCTATTTTGGACGCAACTTCAATCAAGTCTAAGTTTCGAAAGCGCATCTGCGCGAACCGAACGACGCGGCTCGTGTCGTCGGTGCAGCCGTTGGCTACGACCAACACCGTCGCTCCGCGTCGGAAGCGCGAGCAGTAATCAGTGAGCGTCGGCTCGATCCTGGCGCTTTCATTGAACGCAGGTATGACGATCCGAATGCCCGCCTGCGGGCATGGCAAGCGCCGACTGACAACGGCTGATTGGCGCTCGGTTAAGTGTCTTCGAGAACGGGCCCGAGAAAGTTGCTGCTCCAACTGGGGCCTCTTGCTAGGCTTAGTGGTTCTATACTATTTTGCCACCGTTTGCTAAAATGTCAAAGCGCCTTGCAA
>JASHXG010000087.1 GCA_030043675.1 Vulcanimicrobiota bacterium | reverse complement strand
TTCCGCGTGTTGCCCGCACAGGCCGGAGCCGAAGTCGGCTACATCTATCAGTACAGTCTGACCTATCTGCTTCACGCGCTTGGCGTGCCGCCGAGAGCTGCGTTGGCCGCCGGCGAGCTCTCGTATCTCGGCTCGCTGGTCTTCGGCCTCTGGCTGGCGCGCCGTCTGTACGAAAAGATCGAACGCCGCGAGCTGCTGGCGTATCTGCCCGCGGCGTGCGCACTTATCGGCGGCGCCTACGTCCATATGGTCGACATCGCGTTCGCGTTGCCGGCGGCACTCGTCCTCGCCAACACGCTCCAGGGCCGGCTGCGAAACCTCTCCGTGATCGCGCTCTGCCTGCTTGCGGTTCCTTGGATTGCCGCCTGGAGCATCAAGAAGCTCTTCATGGCGAGTCTCTTGGTCGTCGCGTTCCTGCTCGTTCGTCTGCAACCCGATTGGACCGTTGCCGTCGCCGCGTTCTGCGCGATCGCCGCCACACTCTATCGCTTCGAACTCTCGCCGCCTGCGTTGCCCTCCGTGGTGACGGCAACGACGCCCTTCGCCCCGAGCGAGCTCGTTCAGCGCGCGTGGCGAGCCTACGTCGACGGCTTGGGCAACCCGGATCGGCTCTGGCTCGTCGTCAAGGTTCCGACCTGGCTGGCCTTGACGGGCCTAGCCGTCGCCGCGTTCGTGGCTTGCGCACCGGCCCCAAGCGCGTCCCCGCGCAAGTCGTGAGCGCACTTCTGCGCCGGCGCCTGATCGTCGGCGCGGTTCTCGCCGTCCTCGGGATCATCGCCCTGCGCGACGTGACGCGCTTAGGCGATGCCGCTCCTTGGCGAACGATGGACGACTTCGCGGATTTCTATTGCGCCGGCGCCGCGCTCGATGTTGGAGCCAGCCCGTATACCTACGAGCCGTTGCGCAGTTGCGAGCACGTCGTGAACACCGGCGCAAGCTTTCGCGGCAGGCTCTTTGCGGCCAATCGAGCCATCGCGATTCCCGCGCCGCAGCCGCCCTTTGACTTCCTGCCCTTTCGCGCCCTCGCGCGTCTAAAGGTGCCGCAGGCCCGCCTCATCGACGCGGTCGCGATCCTGCTCGCGGTCGTCCTCTCCGGCGCCGGCCTGGCGCGCTTGGGCGTGCCGCTCGACGTCGGACTCGCGGCGCTCGCGCTTTCGACCGGCTACGTCGAGCTCAATACCGGACAGGTCGTCCCCTTCGCGCTGCTCACACTCGTACTGTGCGGCCTATCCCTGGCTGCCAAATACGAAACCGCGGCGGGCGTCGCCGCCGTACTGACCGCCATCGAACCGACCCTTGGCGTACCGGTCGTCGCAGCGGCGCTGCTCTTTGCGCCGCGTGCGCGTCTTGCGATCTTGCTCACCGCCGCCGTTCTCGCGATCGTCTCCTTGGCTCAGCTCGGTCTCCACGGTGTCACCGCCTACCTGGTGCGCGTGCTGCCCGCGCATGCGGCCTCGGAGATCCATTTTCCCTATCAGTACAGCTTGACGTACGTGCTCGCATACTTCGGGGTGCCCGCCACGATCGCGCAGCCGGCCGGCGAACTCTCTTATTTCGCACTGGTTGGAATCGGATTGTGGCTTGGCCTGCGCGCCGCACGCGCACTCGGGCGACCCGAACTCCTCGTTTTTCTTCCCGCGGTCTGCGCGGTGACGGGCGGCGCCTTCGTGCATCAAGAGGAGCTCTGTTTTGCGTTGCCCGCCGCGCTGATACTGGCAGTAGCATTGCGAGGAAAGCTCAAGACCGTCGCCGCGGCCGCGGTCTGCGTTTTGTCGGTGCCGTGGATCGCAGTCTGGGGCGTCAAGCAACTCTTCGCCGCTAGCCTCTTTCTTTGCGCCTTTATCCTGGCGCGGCTGCGCATCGACCTTCGGGTCGCGGTAGTCACGATCGCCTGCATCGCAGCAACGGTCTATGCGTTCGAGCTCCGGCCGCCTCATCTGCCCGTTCCGCTCCAGACGGCGTGGAGCGTTTACGCGCCCGCCGAGATCGCGGAGCGAGCGTGGCGCGACTACACCGAGCAGCGGAGCACGCGAGATTTCCTTTGGTTCGCGATCAAGCTCCCGACCTGGCTGGCGCTGCTCGGCCTCCTATCGGTCGCATATCTGACCGGGTCGCGCCGCGATCAGCGCAGCATCGGAGAGCGCGCCCCTTCGGCCTCGATTTGAGCGCGCATCTGAAGCCACCCGCGAAAATTCGCGTGAAACTCCGCATCGGCTGCCGGGGTCGCGACGTGCTCGAACGGGCTCCAGTGGCGATCGCTCTTCAGCCGCTCGTAGAGCTCGAGGTCTTTTTCGAGCTCGCGCTTGCCTTCGTGTGTAAGGTAGGAAACGCGCGCGCAGCGCGCGGCCGAGATTTGCTTGCGCGTCTGCACGTCCAGCGCGCGCTCGTCATCTTGAACGAGCGGCAAATGCCACTCTCCCTGGAGAACGGCGCTGGGACGGCTTCGTTCTAACGCGTCGCGCATTCGAAGCGCCGCTTCCCGAATCTCCGGTTGCGCGTTCGGCGCGCATCGCAACTCAAAGAAGTTCTCCC